>CAJLLL010000018.1 GCA_905207485.1 uncultured Phascolarctobacterium sp. | reverse complement strand
CCGCCGCCGATAACGGCTACTGTTTTGCCTTTGTAAAAAGCTCCGTCGCAAGTAGCGCAGAAAGAAATGCCCCTGCCGACAAATTTTTCTTCACCGGCAACGCCAATAGGACGCGGGCGCGCACCGGTTGCAATAATTACCGCTTTGGCATCATAATACCCATCAGCAGTCAGTACACGTTTAATATCGCCTTCAAGTTCTATGCCTGTAACTTTTTCGTACACAAATTCAGCACCGAATTTAACTGCCTGCTCATACAGCGCCGTTGCAAATTCAAAACCGGCAATGTTATTAAAGCCGGGAAAATTTTCCACATGCGAAGTATTAACAATCTGTCCGCCATGAATGCTCTGCTCCAGAACTTTTACGCTGCGTCCGGCACGTCCGGCATAAACTGCCGCAGTCATGCCGGCGGTACCGCCGCCGATAATAATAATATCCGTTACTTTATCAGCCATAAAAACACCTTATTTCAGCATATTCAAAATAGCAGGTTTGGCCATTACGCCGCTGACGCTTTTTACAACCTCGCCATTTTCAAAAAGAACAAGGGTAGGAACAACTTCAACGCCATATTCATTGGTGAGTTCTTCCGCTTTATCAATATCAACTTTGCAGATTTTTACATCCGTAACTTCATTTGCAAGCTGGTCAATAATAGGGCTCAGCATCTGGCACGGTCCGCACCAAGTTGCAAAAAAGTCAACCAGAACTTTGCCTTTGGCTTCCAAAACCTCTTTTTTAAAATCTGCTGCTTCCAAATGTAATGCTGCCATTTATATCACTCCTTAAAAATTATACTATTTGATGTTTTAATAATAACATTTTTTGACTTTTTGTTCAATAGATTTACAACAATATTCGGACAAAATCACAAACAATTTACATTTGCAGTAAATAATTTTTATTGCAAAGTAACAAAATAAAAACCCCAAAGCATTAAACTTTGGGGTTATACGCAAATTACATTGCTTCTTCAACCGGATATACGCTGATTTGGCGTTTGTCGCGGCCTTTGCGTTCAAATTTAACGCGGCCTTCAACTTTAGCGTAGATGGTGTAATCTTTACCCATGCCTACGTTGTTGCCGGGATAGAAGCGGGTACCACGCTGACGCACGATAATGCTGCCTGCGGTAACGAGCTGGCTTTCATGCGCTTTGGTGCCGAGACGCTGGGAGTTGGAGTCACGTCCGTTGTGAGAGCTACCGGTACCTTTTTTATGTGCATGTAATTGAAGAATCAGTTCAAACATCGGTATTCACCTCCTGATGGCTTGCACTTTGACAAACTGCGGAAACTGCCGTTCCACGCTTTGCAGCGCAAGATACATGGTTTCAAGTATAGCCTGTGTGCTGCTGTTAGTTTTGTCAAGTTCTAATGTAAAGATGCCGCTTTCTTCGTCAACTGTGTAATGCGGCTTAAGTTTAAGGTAACGCTCCAAACCGATAAGCGGAGCCTGCGTCAGTACGGAAACCGAATTGCAGACAAGGTCGTAACCGTCCTCATCCTCGCATCCGGCATGCCCTGCTACCTCGTAAGAGATAATATTTCCGTTTTTATCACGGTAAATACTGACTTTAACCATTATGCTTCAATTTTGGAGATTTCTACTTTAGTAAACGGCTGACGATGGCCCTGGCGTTTACGGTAGTTGGATTTAGCTTTGTATTTGAAAACGAGGATTTTTTCGCCTTTGCCCTGCTCAACAACTTTAGCAGTAACTTTTGCGCCTTCAACTACAGGCTGGCCGATTTTAACATCAGCATCGTTAACTACGGTAAGAACTTCGTCGAATACAACTTCGCTGCCAGCTTCTGCATTAAGTTTTTCAACGTTTAATACATCGCCTTCAGCTACACGGTACTGTTTACCGCCGGTTTTAATAACTGCGTACATTTATTTGCACCTCCCTTGTAATATACTCGCCAAATACGGTACTCCTTCGGAGTTTACGGAACCTCTCTGCGCGGTTGGGGACAGACTCAATCAGTCTATACTGGAATAATTTACCACAACCGGCGTCATTTGTCAACACCGGTATTATCCAAAAGAGAAAAAGTTTCAAGCTGCAAGCGCGGTTCTGCCGTTACGGCAAGCGTGCAGTTCAGTTCTTTTTCCCACTGGCGCATAACTTTATGGTTCAGCCATTCAGCAAGCCATGGGCTGACCATAATTAAAATGCTGCGCGGCGCACATGGTTTTGCCAAAAGCGTGCGCAGGCGGCGTTTTATTTCAAGCCCTATTGTTTCCTGCGATTGCACCCTGCCGCTGCCCTGGCATACCGGGCACGGCGCATACAGTACCGCAGAAAGATTCTGACGCGCCTTTTTGCGTGTTATTTCAACCAGGTTAAGCACTGTCATATCCTGTACGCAGGGTTTCATTTTGTCGGTTTGCAGCGCTTCTTCTAACAATGCCATAATTTCTTCGCGGTATTCTTTTTTATCCATGTCGATAAAATCAACCACAATAATGCCGCCAATATCACGCAAACGTAATTGCCGCGCTATTTCCGCCGCCGCTTCTCGGTTAATCTGCATTACTGTTTCGGCAAGGCTTTCACGTCCACTAAAATGCCCGCTGTTTACATCTATAACCGTCATTGCCTCGGTGTAATCAATAATCAGATAACCACCGCTTGGCAAATCAATACGCCTGTCGCTGATGGAAGCAATGTCATCACTTAGACGGTAATAAGTAAAAATATCAGTCTGCTTATCGTGCAGTGTCAGCCTGCACCGTTCATCCGCAAGCCCCTGTAAAAGTTCTTTCAGACGTTTATAAACAGCAACATCATCTACAATAACTTCATCCACATCGGCATTTAAATAGTCACGCACAATACGGACGGAAATATCCAGTTCACGATGCAGAACCTGAGGATTTTTAGCAAGTTTGGCGCGAGCCTGAATAACCTGCCAGTCAGCCAAAAGCTGCCGCAAATCACGGCGCAGTGCTTCTTCTGCAACCCCTTGCGCATTGGTGCGGATTACTACGCCGACACTGCTGCCTGTTACTTCTTCCGCAATTTTTTTCAAGCGGGCACGCTCGGCGCTTTCCGTAATTTTACGCGAAATGCCAATATATGCCGCGCCCGGCAAAAGCACAGCATACCGCCCCGGCAGCGATAAATCAAGTGTAGCTGTAGGGCCTTTGGTGCCGCGCGCATCTTTGGTAATTTCTACCAGCACTTTCTGTCCTTCGGTAATATCAGCCTTATCACCGAGATATAAAAAAGCGTTTTTATCAAGCCCAATATCAATAAATGCAGCCTGTATGCCGCGCACCACATTACACACCCTGCCGGAAAAGATGCTGCCCACAAGCTGCGAATTGCTTTTGCGCTCTACAATATATTCCATTAACCTGCCGTTTTCCGCAATACCCATGCGGGTTTCTTCCGGGTTTACCGCAGAAATAATTATCTTAGCCGTAGCAGGCACCCTCTTTCAAAAAATCAATGATCAGTGCGTTCCATGCACAACCGTAATGCCTGCCTGCTCAAACTCATCTTCAAGTTTTTTAATTACCGGGCAGATAACACGGTTGCCATTTTCATCTTTCGGCATAGTGCAGTTGCTTAAATGAAGCGCATCCGGTTTAAGTTTTTTTATGCGTTCAACTTTTTTATTAATTCCCTCCTGATTGGGAAGTTTATTTTCTTCACAACCGTTGCAGGTAAAAAAGGCAACAGCCTGCAATTGTTCATCTCCATAACGCTCAAAAGCGCCTGTTTTTTCGTTCATAGCGCGCAGGCAGCCGCTGCCCGTGCAGGAAGCGCTTACTCTTAGGCAGCGCAGTACAGCAATTTTTTTCATTTTATTCCTCCATAAAATCAAACATCATTTAAATTTTTATCAGTCAGCCGTTTTTTTACGGCATCAGAAAGCAGCGCATAACATACAGAGCATAGCGGTACGCTGATTATCATGCCCGTAATGCCAAACAACCCGCCGCCAACAGTTACAGCAGCCAAAACCCACAAGCCCGATAAGCCTACCGACTTGCCAACTACACGGGGATATAAAATATCGCCTTCAATGCGCTGCAAAACAATAAAGAAAATTATAAACGGCAGCACTTTTTCCGGCTGGGAAATAAGTATAAAAACACAGCCGATAACGGCGCTTACCATTGTACCGATAATAGGTACCAGCGCCAGAAAAGCCACCAGTGCGGATATTACAAGTGCATAAGGCATACTTAAAATAAGCATACCCGCAAAACACATCAGCCCAAGCAAAAATGCTTCCAAAAGCTGCCCGCCCACAAAACCGGCAAATACTTTTTTAGAAAGCGCAGCGGCATTAAGCCAATATTCGGCATTTTCCCTGCTGCAAAACGCATATACAACGCGGCGGCTGCTGTGTGCCAGGCGTTCTTTATCCAGCAAAATATAAATAGCAAATACCACGCCGATAACTACGTTGGTAACAGTACCGACAAAAGATGTAGTCATATTCCATGTGCGTGAAAGCAGCGTGCCCTTATTGCTCTCCCAAAAAACAATAGCCGCGTTGGTCAGTTTTTTCCATTCCTGCTGAATATAGGCAATATCATTATCAGATAAATTCCATACAGCTATTCTCTCATGCAGATAAGCGTTAAACCGAGTAAGTGCTTCCGGCACTTTAGCAGCCAGTACTTTAAGACTGTTGTGCAGTTCCGGCACAACATTAATAAATAAAAGTACAACAATGCCTGTTATCAGCGCAAAGCTGAGCGTAAGGCATACCGGCCTTTTTGCCGGGGCAAACCTTTCTTTAAATACAATTTGCCAAAGGCTTTCCAAATGTGCAAGCAGTACGTTGACAACAAAAGCGATAGCACCGCCTAAAATAAAAGGCATTAAAATATTAACTGCGCTGCCTAAAATTTTTAACGTTATTTCATAATTCCACAAAGCCCATATTAAAATTATTGCAGGGAGCCATTCCCGCCAAAGTGGTTTTTGCATAATTATCTCCGCTTAATTGTAATAAGCTAATTGTAACATAAAAAACTGCTTCTGCAAAATAAAAGCTAAAGCATGCGCACCAAGATTGTACAAAACGCTTAATTGTGGTATAATGCAAATGTTATAGTGCGCCTGTAGCTCAGTGGATAGAGCAGCGGCCTCCGGAGCCGCGTGCGGTGGTTCGATTCCACTCAGGCGTACCAGATTATAAAAAATTTAGCCTGCTTTTGCAAACGCAAAGGCAGGCTGTTTTGTTTTTTATTGAAAACTTCGGCTATTTTAAAGCAGCATTTCATTTTAGCCAAAGTTTTTATTTACCCGATAAATCTTTAACTTTTTGCAGTTTTACAACCTGCTCTTTAGCTGCTTTAGCAACAATCTTTATACGATTCTCAGGCAAGTTTTCATTCTTACTTAAAATATCAACAATAAGTTCATCAACATTTTTAAGCTTTGTTAAATCAAGCAGTTCAAAATGCGTAATCAATTTTGCCACATCATCCTGATTATGTAAAAAGGCACGTGACTCAAATTTTTTGCCAATATTGGCAAACTTATCTTTGTTCCAAAGGCTTGTACCATTATCATAAACAGGTGCTACACCTTCAAACTGCAAAGTTTCAACATTTCTTATAAAACCAAAATTACCATAATGCCTGTCAGTATTGCAAATAATATAATCAACCGCCAGCATCACGTCAAGTTGCTCTTTAACCTCAGGTATACCGTACGCACGACAACACTTCAAAAGGTAATCATACTCATTATCAGCCTTAAGCAATAACGGCGATTGCGTCATACGCATGCTGGCAGCCGTCACAAGTTCAGTGCTATCTGTAACAAAGTTCTCGCAAACACTAAAATATCTGCCGCCATCATGCACCACATTATATTTTACATAATGCGCTGAATCAAGCAACTCAAAAATTTTAGAAGCAATCAGCTCATTAAAAGGTTCCTGCTCAAACGGTCCGCTGCCGGCTTTATACAAATACAGCTTACCATTCACTTTATCCCGCACCCATTTTTTTGGCAACATACCGTCGGACGTACTATCCGGAGACATATAAAAATCTCTGTTCTGCGATACATATGACTCATCAAAAAATGCCTGTCCAAGCGCGCTGCTGAATTTATTATGAAAAAAATTAATGTCTTTCCAGTTTTTGCTTTCCGCCCCTTGCGGATTAAGCCAGTATTGGTCAGTAAGGCTCAAACCGTAATTTTTAAATGGCAAAGCAGCCAGTTTAACCGCATATCTGCGCTCAAAACTTGCTGCGCCGATACGGCTGCCTGGTATAGCACGCCCTGCCCACCATTTGGCAAGGCTCTTTTTTTGCGGCTTTCCGCCGATAAAATCCACACCTACGGGAAACGCTTCCTGATTAAAGACTTCAAGAATATCGTCGATAACATAGTTTTCCATATCAATGGAAAGCCTGCACAATGGCGTATTCTTATTCATAAGTACATAATCCATAAAGTTTCCTCCTGTAAGTTAATTGGTAACATTAATTATAACACAGGCTTTTTACATTACGCCACTTTATACCTTGTATAAACATATTCGTAAATGCGCTGGCGATAGGTAGAAATACTTATCTCGTCATAACACTCCGGCAGTTCCTGCCAAAGCGTATCGCGTATCAAGTTATCAACAGCAGCTTTTGTTTCCTGCTTATCAGTCCAGTGGTCATATAGGGCAATGGTTTCCTTAATTTTGCGCAACAGGTCAACGGCAACCTCTTTTAATTTTTTAATATCGTTCTTGGTCAAATCTTCGCGAAACAGCATATCATAAAGCGAAAGTTCCTCATCGCTTTTAAAACCTTCGCGCACATAGCGTTGTTCTTCCTCATCCAAATTATTAGCCAGGTTCATTAAATCCATGAAAGTCTTTTCAATGGTTGCCCTGTCCTGCTCTTTGTTATAATCTTCAATAATACGCTGATAATGTTCATAATAATTAATGCGCCGCGGATTTTCAAACAGCAATCTGTCAAGCTTCTGCTGGATTATTTCTTCCAGATCACGCATTAACAAATTTTTATTTTTGGCTTTGGCAAACTCACGGCGCAGCAAATCAAAATCAATGGCGCTGATGTCAAAACGCGTTCCCTCACGTACAGTGCCGCCGGTTTGTTCAATTTCCACATAACTGCTGATAATGGAATTAATTTCTACCATTAAATCTGTTGTATCAACATGTCTGCGTTTTTTCTGAAGCTCCGCATAAATAACCGCTATCGCTTCATATTCTTTGCGGGTATCCGCACTTATATCATCCCTGTCAGCATATTTCATCAAACGGTTCAGTTCAGCAGCATAAGTTGCAAAAGTCTTTTTGGTTTCCAAAGCAGCACAAACGGCATTAGCCGCTTTTTGCAAATACGCAATCTTTGCGAAATCAACAACATCAATCAGCATTTGCAATTCAATACCCTGTTCCGCTAAAAATACTTTACCTTTATAAATTGTTTCTAAAATACGCGCAACAAGTTCCGTCTTATCAACCGTCGGGTCAGTACCAGAAATACCGCCTACATTCGCCGTATAATCGGCAAGGGCTTTGCGCAGCGCTTTTACAATTCCGATATAGTCAATAATCAACCCATTGCTTTTGCCTTCCGCCACACGATTAGCACGTGCAATGGCCTGCATAAGTGTGTGTGCTTTCAGCGGCTTATCTAAATACAGGCACGACAGGCATTTAACATCAAAACCGGTCAGCCACATAGCGCAAACAAATACCACCCTCAAAGGCTTTTTATCATCTTTAAAATCCTTATCCAGCTCGCGCTTTTCCATTTTGCGGCGGTGATAACGGATATCCAGCCCCCATTTATTAAAGGTCTGTATCTCATTCTGTTCCTGCGATATAACAACAGCCATTTCCGTTTCCTGCATCCACTCAAGCTTACGGTTAAGCTCCTGCGCTTCCTGCTGATGACTGGTATGTTTTATTTTATCCTTAAGATTTTTAATTTCTTCCTTCCAATATTCCTGCACATAATTGTACATACGCACGCAGGTAACTTTGTTCAGGCACACAAACATCGCCTTACCGCTCGTCCACAAATCAGAATAATGCCTTACAAAATCGCGCGCGATAGATTTAAGCCTTGGTTCAGCAGTTAACAAATGAATTTCCTTACCAAATTCAGCCTCCAGTTTTTCCTGCTGTGCTTCATCCATATCGGCATTTTCAATAGCGTCCAAAATTTTATCGGTAATTTCAGGGTTATGCAGGTCAAGAATTTTCTCGCCTCTGTTTTCATAATATAGCGGCACAGTTGCGCCATCCTCTACGGCACGGCGGAAATCATATACCGAAACATATTTGCCGAAAGTACGCACCGTAATATCATCGTCAGAAAACAGCGGCGTACCGGTAAAACCAATACGCGCCGCCGTCGGCAACAGCTTCATCATATTAGCGGCAAAAATGCCATACTGGCTGCGGTGCGCCTCGTCCGACATAATGATAATATCATGTTCAGGATAAATCGGTTCAGCGTCAGGCTTATTAAATTTATGTATCAACGTAAAAATAAAACTCGGGTTGCCCTTCAGTTTCTGTATAAGGTCATCGCCACTGGCCGCAATAAACTGTGCTATTTTGCCCTCTCCAAGCAAGCCGCAATTTTCAAAAGTTTCGCTTATCTGCTTGTTCAGCTCATCGCGGTCGGTTAAAACCACAAAAGTAGGCGAACCTGCAAATTTGCGGCGGATTTTCTGCGCCAAAAATACCATGGAATAACTTTTACCACTGCCCTGCGTATGCCAGAACACACCCAGCTTGCCGTTATTCAGCTTGCGTTCCGCATAAGCCTTCACAGCCTCGTTAACGCCAAGGTACTGATGGTTGCGCGCTAAAATTTTTGCCGTATGCCCGCCGGATTTATCATACAAAATAAAGTTTTCCAGCAAATCCAAAAAGTTTTCCTTTTTGCAAATGCCGCGCAGCATTGTTTCCAAAGCAACGCTGCCCTGCTCCTGTTCCGCAAGGCGTTTCCATTCGTGGAAAAACTCATACTTGCTGCCCAGCGTACCTACTTTTGCCTCCACACCGTTAGAAATCATTAAAAACGCATTGTAATAAAACAAATGCGGAATCGTATCCAGATAATCGGTGTAATTATCATCATAAGCATTACGCACATCAACCGTTGTCTTTTTAAGTTCCACAAACAAAAGTGGTATGCCGTTAACAAAACCTACTATGTCGGTGCGGCGGCGGTATAAATCGCCGTGTATTTTCAGCTCCTTAACAGCTAAAAAATAGTTGTTTTCAGGGTTTTTAAAATCAATTAGGGCAGCCGTTTGGGTTTCTGTTTCGCCATTATGCTTTTTAACCGTAACCTTAATGCCGTCGCGGATAAGAAAATACTTTTCTTCATTTATCTGCAAAAGAGATGAGGTAGAGAGCCTGTTTTCCAGAATATTCTGCGCTTCTGCAATCTGCTCATCGTTAATCCACGGGTTGAGTTTTTTAAGCGCAGCGCAGAAATAACGTTTCAGCAATATTTCATTGTAGCTTGTTCTGCCCAAAGTGCCGTCAGTGCCTAAAACTTCCTTATTATAGGCAAACTTAACGTCCCAGCCCAATTCGTTTTGCAGCAAATTACCGGCACTTTCCTGCACAAGAATATTTTCTGAATAATCGTAGCTCATAAACTCACCTACTTTATAAATCGTCTCAAAATATTAACTCATCATTTTTATCATTTCTGCAAATTTCTTTAGTTCTTCGTATCCTTTTAAAACAGGATTATAAAAAAAAGAATTTTCCATTTGAACTACAACAGATTGATTAGGTTCATGAAGCCAATACCAAGAATATAGTATTGCGCCATATAATCCAACCTTTGCTGGCAATATATAAAACTTAGTTTTATCATCAAAGCTATTTTGCAAAATAAAATTTATCATTTTAAATTTTCCTTGAAAAAACTTAACAAATGCAGGATGTTTTTTTACCGTTCTTGTAATAAAAATATTTTCAAACAAATCATGATTTAATGATCCATTATCAGCAAATGATAAATCATCAAAACAAGATTCATCTTTATACACACAAATCATTACTGCAAGCAAAAGTTCCATACACATAAAAGAATAGTCTTTTTTACCTGAATACAACAACTTATGTGCCACCATTGCTTTATGAACAAGCTGTTCCTGCGTCCTAATATCAATATCTTTAAAAATTGCCTGCAAACACTCTTCTACCGGTTCATCAAACGGAAAAATATCTTTATCAAATAGTGCAACGTAATCTGCATATTTATCTAAAATTGATTCTGAAATATTTCCATAATCTAATTTTACTTCAAACTGAATAAACTTTTCCAGATATTTATCGGAATTATCAATTCCAAAGATTTTTTCAACGCTCTTTTTCAACTGGTCTTTATCCATTGAAATAACAGTAATAATATTAGACTTTCCTTCTGTTAAATGGTGTAAACGCTCTAAAACTTTAATGGCATATTCAGGCATACATCTGTCAAGCTCATCAACGAGGAAAACAATAGTATATTTTTTTGACAAATCTTTTAATAATTCATTTAATTTTTCTATTGAATTTTTCAGAGCAAAATATTCATCATAATCATGCGCTTTTTTATAATCGCCTTCACCTTTTTCTTTTCCTTTAAAAACTGTTTTAACTGCACTATTTACATCAAAACCGGTTTGTGCATTTATCACGTTACCAAAACAGGTTAACAATACTATACAAATACCTTGCAAGGCACCTAAAAGTTTTTGTTTTTCTTCACTATCCGGGAATAACGCTGTTTTTTCTTCTATAACTGATACAATTTCTGCAACTATTGCTATAAGCGGTTCACGATAATAGTCAAATTTCCAACTATTATAACGAATTACAAAATACTTATTATCAGCATTTTTTTCAGTTTGTTCTGCTTCTAATTTTTCTTGCAGCATATCTAAAACAAAAGTTTTGCCGCAGCCCCATTTTCCATTAATTGCAAAACAGGTTGAAGATTTATTCGCTGAAATATTTTCTATCATTCTTTCAAGCTGTTTAACAAACTCATCTCGTTGCAAAATATCAAGTTTATCCACATCACACCTCCAATTCACCGTTCATTAATTTAGGCAATAAACGATCACGCGCTTCTGTTAAATTTAAACATGTTAGTTTTTTATTTTTAATTTGTTCTAATATTGGATTAACATATTTAGAAAACTTTTTAAGGATTTCTTCATTTGGCATTATAAAAGGCATTGCTTTTATAATTTTAGAATTCACGGCTTTAGAAATAGACGAAGTATTACCTAAACTATCATATTTAAAATTTTTTAAATAACAATAAGTATATGCTCTTTTATATTCACAATTCACGTGAAAATGAGCTATTGCTTCATTTGTACACATTGCTTTTGCTGTAATGCCTACACGTCCAACAGTTAATTTAAAACTAACAAATATAGTTCCTTCTGGAAGAATTTTTACATTATATTTTTCTATCGCTTCTTTAGTTAAACCTTCATTAGTTATAAACAAAAATGTATCATTTTGCCCCATATCCGCAATAGATACCCATGAAATACCCAAACCATTTTTTACAAAACAATCTCTTTCTGTACGCGGCGGTGTTTTTCCAATAGTAATTTCAAAAAAAGTATCTGCTTGGTTCTTTTCCCACCCTTCCGGAACGCCGTCGATAATTGGCGTGGATTCGTAACCCGGAAAACGTAAATCAACAAACCATTCTTTATATAAGCGCTGTGCAGCTTCTTCTAAAAGTTTGATTTGTTTTTGGTTATTTTCGATAAGGTCATCGTAGGATGAAAGAATATTAGCAGTTTTATTTTGTATTTTTATATCGGGGCACGGAATTTCTAATCCATTTAATATCTTTAAAGTAAGAAATTTAGTTGTCGAACCAGATGATACACTTTTTAACAGCAACAACTGTTCATTTAAAGCATAACATAAAAATCTAATATTTAACTCTTTTTTATCAACAGCTTCAATAATATATGTTCTTTGATAAGCATTAAAACGACCTTTATAATATTTTGCAGTATAATTGCCGTTCGCATTATTTCCGGCAAGTAATACAGCTTCAGTATCATAAGCCCAATCATTAATTGTCAGTGTTTGAGGATCACAAGTAAAGAATGGATATTTACCATCTTTTACTGCTGCATTAGAATCTAATTTGCCAGTTTTTATTAAAGATAAATCTTTTAATTTTTTCTTAAAAAATTTCATAACCCAATCTCCTTTAAATTCTGCGAGATGGTTTCCATTAAATCATTGGATTCTTTTTGCAGTGCCAAAAGTTCCTGATGTATTTCTTTCATGCGCTGCTCAAAATCAACGCCGTCATCTTTCATAGGCGCTACGCCCACATAAGCGCCCGGCGTCAGCGACCAGCCTTTGGCTTCAATATCTGCAATTTCTGCAATTTTGCATAAACCGAGCACATCGGCATAAACGCCTTCGCCAAATTTTTCATACAGCCAGTTGGCTTCTTTGGCAGTGGTAAGCGTATCATTAAGTTCGGCCAGTTTTTCGTCAAATTCTGCCTGCACTTTTTTCTTATCGCGTTTAGCAGCAGCTTCCACAGCTTCTTTAGCTTCGGTGCGCAAGGCTTTAATTTTTGCGTCCAGTTCTGCAATCTGTTCCGTAAACGGTTTATCGCTGCCAAGCGCATAGCGGTATTCTGCAAGCAAAACTTTATATTTTTCAAGCTCGCCGCGGTATAACCATACAATGGCGTTAAGGTTTTTAAGCTGCCACTCGCTCCATTCGTTAAGCGTGCGGTCAACCACGGTGTAATAGTTGCGCGCATCTATAAACAGCACTTTAGTTTTAATTTCATCAGCTTTGGCTTTGTTAAAAAACCACAGGGAACAAGGCAGGCTTTTGGTGTAAAAAAAGTTGTTGCCGACGCTTATCATTACGTCAACATGACCAGTTTCTACAAGCTGTTGGCGGATGTCCTTATCCTTGCCCTGACTGTCCGTAGCGGAGGACGCCATAACAAAACCGGCACGTCCGTGCTCATTAAGATAACTGTAAAAATAAGATATCCACAAATAGTTAGCGTTGCTTATTTCTTCCTTTTTATTAATGCTGGGCATACCAAAAGGCAGCCTCTTTGCACTTTGGCAGCTTTCGGACTTTACTTTATCAACATTAAACGGCGGATTTGCCATTACATAATCACAGCGGCCATCAAGCCCAAAAGCATCATTATAAAAAGTATTGGCTTCATCGCCGGATTTTATCTGCCCGGTTAAGCCGTGCACAGCCATGTTCATTAAGCAAAGTTGGGCGTTATATTCCACCTTTTCCTGTCCGTAAAAGGTCATGGCGCTGTTGGCGTTCATACCGCTTTGGTTTACAAAATCGCCGGACTGTATAAACATGCCGCCGCTGCCGCAGGCAGGGTCTAAAAGCGTGCCGCTTTGCGGTTCAATGATATTTACTATCATTTTTACCAGCGATTTGGGCGTAAAGAACACACCGTCATCAGAGGCGATGTTTTTGGCGAATTTATTTAAAAAGTATTCGTAAATACGGCCAATGATATCGCCGCCAATTTCATTGAGCGCGCTGTTATTAAAAATACGCAGCAATTCAGCAAGGATAGTATCAGAAAAATCGGTATAACTTTTTGGCAAAACACCTTTAAGCTGTTCGCTTTGTTCTTCAATAAGCGACATAGCATTATTTACCGCTTCGCCAAGGCTGTTAACCACATGACCATCCTTATTGGTTATACCGGCAGCAGCAATATTTTGCGGCAGGTTCAGCAAATAATCATACTGCGCTTCTTTTGGCAAAAACAAAGCGCTTTTTGCTGCAAAGTCGCTTGCTTCCACTGGTAAAACCCTGCCGCCGCGAGATGGACGGTTTTTCATAATTTCTGCTTCAACAAGTTTAAAGCGGCTGTAAGAATAACGCAAAAAGATAAGCCCCAGTACCGGCATGCAATATTGATTAGATGTTAAATTTGAACCGGAACGTAATAAATCTGCTGATTCCCATAATTCAGCTTCAAGTTTTCTGATATTAATCATTCATTTCACCGTTTTCATTATATTTTAATTTGGTTTTAAAAAATTTTTAAATACTAATTAAATTGTACCATATTCTTGCCATATACTTGAAGAATTTTTTACCGCATTTTATGTGTAAACCGAAAATCATCTGTTATATAAAAAGATGCTTGCTGCTTTCTACCTTGGAACTTAAAACACTGTTTCAGAAATTGCAGCAGGCATCTTTTTGTTTTATTTTTTCCTATTATTATAATCCTCGTCAATTTTCTTTTTCCAGTCTGCTTTAAGCTGTTTGCCGGTACGCAGGCAGGATACGGCTTCACTGACAGCTGCAAAATTAAGGTTAATGCCTTTGGCATCGTTATTAAAATTTGCAACACGTTCTTTGGCAATCCCCAAATCGCGGCCAACATCAACAGCGTTGATATTAGCGCCAAAGAACAAAAACTCCCACCCGCGTTCCTTTTGCTGCTCAATCAGGCGTTTAACCTGCGCACAGCTGTATTTGGTGCTGGCGTTTTCCATACCATCCGTTGTAATAACAAACAGCGTATGTTGCGGCACATCTTCCGCCCGCACGTATTTGTGGATATTTTTAATATGTTCCACGGTTTCGCCGACAGCATCCAATAAAGCTGTACAGCCACCAACACAGTAATCATTTTCCGTCAGCTGCGGCACTTTATCAATCTCCACGCGGTCATGGATTGTTTGGCTTTCATGATTGAACAACACAGTTGTTACAAGCACTTCGCCCTCTGCCTTTTTCTGCTTTTGCAGCATGCCGTTAAACCCGCCGATAGTATCTGCTTCCAAACCTGCCATAGAACCGCTGCAGTCAAGAATAAAAACGAGCTCCGTTAAATTTTGTTTCATAATAATAACCTCCAAAATAAAAATATGGCTGTAAACATTTCTGCTTACAACCATATTGTAAATTTTTTTTGGTCCTTTTGGTCGCCCGCAAGGCGACATTTTATGCCCCCAGCAAAGGTTGGTCAAAAGCAAACAGAGCAGTATTTATTTCGTATATATCATACTTTCCGTTAATAATGAAAAATTCAATAATCCTGTCAAACACCTGCGACGGAGACAACGCAAATCCAGCTTTCGTCAGCAGTTCTTTTGCTTCATCAAGCGGCAGCTTAAGCGCTATGGCGAAAGCAATGGCAGTTTGTTTGCTGGGACGGTAATTTTTATCCTTGCGGATTTTATAAAACAACCTGCGGTCAACGTTTGCAAGGTGGTAGCACTCGGCATCCGTCATGCCTTTTTCGTCAATTTTGCGCAGAAGCATTTCCGTAAAACTTTCGTCAATATAGCTTACAAATTTTTCCAAATCACGTTCTGCGTTCCCATACCCGCAGCTTTTTTCAGCAACTGCTTTATTAAAAAATTTCTTGCTTGTTTTTAAAGGCAGCACATTATACAGGCGCAGTACTTCTTCAACAATTTCGCTTTCTTCTAGATATGTTTCGATATCATCATACAATGAACCGGCAATACGATATGCCTTACGGTCAAAAATAACAATATATACAGTCAGGTCATGCGTGCGCAAAAATTCTTCCGCTGTCTGTACAGCTACTTCCAATGCCTTATCCTTAGGATAGCCATAGACACCTGATGAAATCAACGGAAAAGCAATGCTCTCACAATTATATTCTACTGCCAATTTCAAACTTTCACGATAACAGGAAACAAGTGCTTCTTTTTCACCAACAATGCCGCCCATCCAGCGCGGTCCAACAGTATGAATAATATATTTGGCAGGCAGGTTGTATCCTTTAGTTATTTTAGCCTGACCGGTTTTGCAGCCGTTCAGTTTCCGGCACTCTTCCAAAAGCTGTGGTCCTGCCGCTTTATGGATAGCGCCATCCCCCCCGCCGCCACCAAGCAAACTATTGTTGGCAGCATTAACAATGGCATCAACTTTCATTTTAGTAATATTAGCAGCAACAATTTGTAATGGCATCATTAAACCTCGCTTGCAATCTTTTTTATTATTATACCAAAATTTAAATCTTCCGGAAGATAAAAACAGACCTTTTCATAATAGAAAAGGTCTGTTACTTCATTCCGCAGCTAAAGATATTTTATTTTCTGTTGCCCATTGAGTCCACGATTTTTGCAGTTTGGGATTTTCTTTTGCATAGCGGTAAAAGGCTTTTAAAAAGGCAATACGTTCATTAACTGCCGTTTGGCGCCATTGCGGTTTATTGGGATTATAAGCCGTTAAATTAATGCCGCCAATGGCAAACTGACGCATAATAATATCGTCAAAGCTGACTTTATCAGCATTTTTCAGCATATCAGCCATTGCCATAAATGTAGTAGTACGCCCTTTGCCAGCAAAGCAGTGAAAATGCAGCCACGCCCCCTGCGGCAAATTTTTATAAAACCGGATAAAACGGTCTACCTCGGCATGGTGCGGCGTTAAATGGTCGGTTAAAGTAAGGCGCAGATATTTTGTACCGTGCTTTTCCGCCATAACCTGTTCAGTAATTGCGCTTTCTACCGGCCATGTATATTGCCTGCCCTGTATAATTTCCTTATTCGCGCCTAAAATTCCAATATTAATAAACGGCACAGCGGCAATTTCTGCAAGCAGTTTTTTCTCACTCTTTACAATCTCGCTGTGGGAGCGGCCTTTGTTGCCCCAGTCGTTGGCTTTATACCAGCTTACAGCACTGCCGTTAATATAACCGTGGCTTTCGCCGCGCAGGTCAACATCATAAATCAGTTCCGGCTTAGCCGGTATATGCTTAATAATTTCTGCATATTCCAGTTCTGAAAAAGCTTTGCTGCCGGAAATATTCAGTTCTTCCATACCCATTCTTGTAGGCTCTGCTCCCTGCAAAATCTCTTTTTCAAAAGCATAGTTGGAAGTACGGAAATTATCAGGCAGCGAATCTGTATTTTTACGGTCCAGTTTTAAAATACCATGTTCATTATCAGTTACTGTTGCCGCATATGCAGTTGCAGTAAAACAAAGCACAATCAACAACAGTAAAAACTTAGCAATTATTTTCATAGCAGCCACCAGTTAACCATGTACAACAACTTCCAGCCTGCCTGTATCCGGGCAGAATAAAAGTCCATGCACAATAATATCCTGCGGCAAAAACGGGTTATTTTTAATTGCTGCCACTGTTTTTTCCACATTCTCCCTTGGATGATGGAATGCATCAACCCACTTGGAAAATTCACTTTCAATTTCCATAATCGCTTCCGGTTTTATGCCGCGTTCCAGCATACGTTTTTTCAATGATTCGGAGGTTGAATGCTGCATACCGCAATCTTCATGGCCAACAACCATTATTTCCGTTACGCCAAGTTCATACACAGCTACCATTAAACTGCGTATAACTTCATCAAACGGTCCTGTAATCATATTGCCTGCCGCTTTAATAACCTTTGCCTCACCGCGCGATATGCCCATGGCAGGTTCCAGAAAATCTACCAGGCGCGTATCCATGCAGGTATAAATCGCAAGCTGCCTTGCAGGATATTTGCTCACTTTATCATTGCGGTGCAGGTAGCTTTCCGGCAAAGAAGTCGTAAATTTAGCGTTTTCTTCCAAAATTTGTTCCAGCAATGCCATAAATATTGCCTTCTTCCATTAATATTCGTCAAAAATTTCTTGTATTTTTTTGGTGTCTTTTGTACATGTAAGCGCAAGCTGCAATAAAATGCGCGCTTTTTGCGGATTTAAATTGCCGCCGCTGATAAAACCTGCCTCATCCCACTTGGGATTGGCAGATAGAACACGCCCTTCACTAACGCGGGTACTGCGTACAACAGCTATACCATGTGCTGCGGCCTGCATAAGTGCCTGCTCTGCGCCGGCGTGTATGCTGCCCATGCCGCTTCCTGCATAAACAAGCCCTTGCGCACCGGCTTTTACAGCCGCATCAATCAGTACTCCGTCATCATCACAATGCGTATAAATAATATCTACCCGCGGTAAAACGTCATAATTTTTACCGGCAAAAACAGATTGCTCCGTATGGCGTTTTTTTACCTGCGCTTCAAAATAAACTTTGCCACCCGCTATTGTGCCAAGCTGTCCATACGGCTGTGCCTGAAAAGCCTCTACCTTAAAAGCACTGGTTTTTGTAGCATAACGCGCCGCCATAATAATATCATTCATTACTATCATTACGCCCTGCCCGGCAGCTTCACGGCAGGCCGCTGTTTTTACGGCATTAAGCAAATCTAAAGGCCCGTCTGCACTGATAGCTGTTGCCGGACGCATAGCACCTGTAAGGACAAGCGGCTTACTGCCCTTAACTGTAAGATTTAAGAAATAGGCAGTTTCTTCCAGTGTATCCGTACCGTGTGTAATTACAATACCGTCAACACTCTCATCCGCCATCAGCTCATTACAGCGCGCTGCAAGTTTAAACCATAAATCACTTGTTATATTACAGCTGTCAATATTTGCAAGCTGCTCGCCGCTTACCGCTGCAACTTCCGTAAGCTGCGGCACGGCGTCAATCAGGCTTTGTACGCTTAACGCCCCGGCGGTATAGCCAGTAAGTTTGCCGGCACTTGCCGCACTGCCGGCAATAGTGCCTCCTGTAGCCAAAATTTTAATATGAGGCAAGCCCTGTTTATGCTGCATTTTGTACCTGCCTTTCTTCAACAAAAGTATTTATGCGCAGTTCAACGTTCTGCTGCAAATTGCGGTAAAAAAACTGATAATCATATAAATGGTAAATGCCATCAGTGAAAATGGACAGTACAGGCGGATACTGCTTTTTATCAACGTCTGTAACTTTCAGCACGCCGCGCTCTGTATCTATGCAGCACCCTGTAAGCTGCGGAACTTCACGCGTAATGCTGCCGCTGTAATCGGTAAAGCACGCACCTGAGTTCAGTGTTTTATCAGCTATTGTGCCGTCTGTATGCCAGTTAAGAGGATTAATGCAAAAAGTTTTTACATTCTGCGGCACCATCGGTGAAGATGTTACCCCCGGCGCTTCGCTGTTAAACATAATTACTGTACCCAAATCGTCAGCACTCTGAGCCGGGCGGATATACGGGTACTGCTCCGCCTCCTGCGGAGTAAAACGCCAGCCAATGGCATAGCAGGCAACCATATTATTTTTAACAAAATCCGTGTTGCCAAATTCTTTTAAAAGCCGCAGGCACATCTCCGCCCCCTGGGAAAAACCGGACAACACAAACGGACGGCCGTTGTTTTCATGCTGCATGTAATATAAAAAGGCTGCACGCACATCGCTATAGGCCAAATCAAAATAAGCAGCCGCATCTTGCCGCGGCAAATTATAATCCGCCAATGTGGCCTGACGGTAATACGGCGCATACATACGGCAGTTTTTTTCATAAATGCCACGCTGCATGTTAAGAGCGCCTTTAAAATTGCCTTTTATGTTTTTGTCTGTAAGGCTCATATTTGTATGCCCATCTGTCCCCAAATCAACAGTCGGGCATACAATAAATAAATCCGCCGCCTTGTTTTCGCCAACACGCCAATACGCCCAATCGTCAGTGTTGTTATAATCCGGTGCCTGTGCCGCCGCCAGGCTGCAAACGGCAAGCAGCACCAGCATAAATATTAAATTACATAACTTTTTCATTTAACATCACTGTTCAAATAATCATAAGCAAACTGCGCATAAATAGCAGCGCCATATTTTAACTGTTCTTCATCAACCGCAAATTTGGGGTGGTGATGCACACAGTTAAGCCCTTTGGCAAGATTACGCACGCCTAAAAATCCGTAAACGCCTTTGGTTTTTTCCATAAATACGGAAAAATCTTCCGCACCGGTCATTTTGTCTAAATGGCAAAGTGCCTGTTCGCCCATAATTTTTACTGCGGCACTGCGTGCAATTTCGTTTAAGCTGTTATGTTCGTTTATAAGCGGTGCCGGACCAAAAAAGTAAGTGCTTTCTGCTTTGCAGCCATAAACCTGTGCTGCTTTTTTAGCCGTTTCATCAATAAGCTGCGGCATATTTTTGCGGAATTCTTTGTTAAAAGTACGCACTGTGCCTACAAGTTCCGCGCTTTCTGCTATTTGCGCGCTTTCAGTGCCGCCGTTCATCATGCCAGTAGTTATCACCAAAGTGTTCTGCGGCGCGTTTACCCGGCTGACAATACTTTGCAGCGCCATAACCACTGCCGCTGCCGCCAGCACGGCATCATTGCCAAGCTGAGGTTTATCTGCCGGAGCCGTTTTGCCTTCTATTTTTATAGTAAAGCGGTCGCTGCATGCCATGCGCTCGCCGTCTTCAAAATTCACACTGCCGCTGTCCATCAGCGACCATACATGCTGCCCAAAAATGGCATCTACATCATCAAGACAGCCTTTTTCTACATAGTGGCGCGATTCTGTGCCTATCTCTTCTGCCATCTGGAAAAGCAGCTTAACGGTTCCGTGCAGTTCATCTTTATGCGCTTGCAGCATTTTACCTGCGGCAAGCAGCATTGCTGTATGGCAATCGTGCCCGCAGGCGTGCATTACGCCTGCATTCTGAGAACAAAAACCACACTCATTCTCTTCCTGTATCGGCAATGCATCAATATCAGCGCGAAGCATTACCGTTTTACCGGGATGAGTGCCTTTAATAGTACCGATACAGCCGGTAATGTCATCAAAAGTTTGTACTTCAATGCCAAAAGACTTTAATTCGTTTACAATATGCTCTGTTGTTTTAAATTCTTTGGTGCCAAGTTCCGGATGCGCATGCAGCCAGCGGCGTTGTTCCAAAATATATTGTTCTTCCGCAAGTGCCATTTCTTTAAAATTCATTCTGCCGCGCCTCCTTCCGTTGTATTAAATACAAGTTCCGCCGTACAGCCAAAAGCTGCCGCCGTGCTTTGGGCAAGCAGTGTAATCTGCGGCTGCATTTCGTCAAGCACTGTCTTATCTTCTGCGTATAAATACGCCGTTAACTTTACCAAATCGGTAATAATATTAAACTGTGTACCTCCATGTACTTCACTTACAGTAAGCACCAAAGGATTTAACGGGTTATTCATGCGGCTTACAGCAGTTTGCGCATTTAAAATAAAAGATGATGCCGCTACAATGGCATCTTTGCCCAGGTGCGGTGTAGAACCATGGGCAGAACTGCCGTGAAAAGTAATGTCAATTTTTGTATGATACATAGCACAACTCCTTATAAAAGCGGCTGCCGTAACAGCAGCCGCCAAATTTAGCTTTTAAATTATCAGGGCAGATAAATGCCGCCGCCAGGACCTAACGGAATGTCGAGGAATATCCATACCAAAAGCTGAATAATCCAGATGACTGTAAAAGTAACGGAAAATGGCACCATGTTGGCAATAACAGAGCCCAGCCCCATTTCCGGCGCATATCTGCGTACAAAGCCCAAAATAACCGGGCAGTATGGGAATAACGGCGACAGCGGATTGGTGATGGAATCGCCTATACGGTAAGCAACCTGCGTAACGGCAGGGTCAAAGCCCATCAGCATCAGCATCGGCACAAATATCGGCGCAAGAATTGCCCATTTGGCAGATGCAGAGCCAATAAGAACATTAACCATGCAGGATACAAAAATAAGGCCAATTAACAGCGGAGCGCCGGTAAACTGCATCGATTTCAAAAATTCCGCGCCTTTAATGGCCATAACAATGCCCAGGTTGCTCCATGCAAAATAGCTGGTAAACTGCGCAATAAAGAAGCACATAAAAATGTAACCTGCCATATCTTTAAAGCCCAGCGTAATATCGGCAAATAAATCCCTGTCATTTTTATATTTGCCGCAGCCAAAGCCATAGCATGCACCCATAACAAACAATGCAATAGTAACAGTTAAAATAATGCCGTTCATAAACGGAGAACCGTTGGTCATAACGGAATGAGTTTTCGGGTCTGCCAAGAGCGGGTCATCACCAATGCAGGCCAGTACCAGTGCAATTACAAATACTACAAGGCCGATAACAGACCATCTCAGACCGCGTTTCTGTTCTTCGGTAACTTTACCTTCGGATTCGTCAAAATTGAATTTCAGCAAATCTTCTCTGGTAGTAGGAAAGCGTTTTACCAAAAACTTTTCCGTCAGCAGCGTGCCAAAAACAGCAAGCAAAATACAGGAAACAATCAAAAAATACCAGTTAATCGCCATTGTGGCAGAATAATTGGGGTCAATCATACGGGCTGCATTTTCGGTAAAGCCGTAAGCCAAAGCATCTGTCATGCCCAGCATAATATTAGCGCTGAAGCCGCCCGCGCAGCCTGCATAAGCTACAATCATCCCCAAAACCGGGCTGCGCCCGAGGCCCATATAAATAACAGCTGCCAGCGGCGGCATTACAATGTATCCGGCATCACCGGCAAGGTTAGCGTTAATAGCAACAAACAAAATCGCAAAAGTAACCATCCACGATTTGGCATCACCCATAACCTGTTTCATCATCGTAACCAGAAATCCGCTCTTTTCTGCAACAGCCGCACCGATAATGCAAACCATAACCATACCCAAAGGAGCAAAATTGGAATAGTTGGCAACAGCTTTGCTGTACATATCACGGAAGCCGTCTTTAGTTAAAAGATTAACAACCTGTACGGTTTTGCCGGTACCGGGATGCACCGCGCCATAACCCATGCTGCCCAAAATTGCGGAAAGAATTACAACCACAACAGCCAGTATAATAAACAGACTGACAGGGTCCGGCATGGCATTGCCGATTTTTTCAATAAAGTCCATTGCTTTATCAAAAAAGCCCTTTTTCTGAACTTCATTTTTTTCCATAAAATCACCCTCCCCAAAATAGAATAATTATAATAAAAGACCCCACAGATACCCTGTGGAGTCTCCGTTAACTATATTTATTATAACATTTTAGAAAGTTAAAATAAATAGCTTTAGTTGTATTTTTATGCAGCAAAAGTGTTGCTTATTTTACATTATCAGCCATAATGCCGCTTAACTGCCCTCTCGGGATAACAAAAGAAACAACACCGGCAGCATAAGGCGCAACTTCGTACGGTGCATAGGTAATTACCAGCACTTTGCCGTCAAAGTAAAACTGGTCGCCGTCTTTTACTTCAACAGGACCGTAAAATTTCTCCGGCTGTGCGGCAACTTTTTTTGCTACTATTTCATTAATGCGTTCCAGATAATTGGTGCCGGGCTTAAATAAATCTGCAAGCTGCAATTCATTGCCGGTAGTTAAATCAAAAGTAGATACTTTATACAGCGTCATGCCGTGTGCACCGCCGGTAAACAGATACCCGCGCTGTTCCACGCTTAAAAGGTTGCTGCCGTTGTATAAAACATCATACTTGCCATCAAGTCCATAGCGTTCTACCAGGCTGCCGCCCAAAGTTTTAGCTTCATACCAGCTGCTGTGCAGGCTGTAATCAACAAAACCACCAACATCTTCTAAAAATTCGCGTGCTTCTCTAACGCCGTTTTTGCCGCTAAATTTATATTCAAAAGATGTACGCATGGTATCTTCCCCATCGCGTCCCTGCGGCAGCGGAGAATAAAGCTGCATCAGCGCATTAAAATTAAGTGCTTTGTTAATTTTAGCATCAGCAACAGAACCGCCTGCAGCGCCTTTAATCTGCGGCACTTCCATTTTTACCCAGTCTTCGGTAATGTCATATCCTTTAACTGCCACATCAGCAAATGCAGTTGCACTTATTGCCATAGCAGCCAAAGCCAGTGCAATAGTCTTTTTTATTTTCATAAAAATCCTCCTTAAAATCTGTCACGTTAATTATAACATAGAATTTTAAGAAGGCAAAACTTTACAAATCATCTGCTGCCTGGCGTTTGCAGGCCGCTGCTGCGGGAATGAAACTGAAAACCGCTGCTGCCGCAACCACTGCAAGAACCATAACGCCTTCCTGTAAACTAAAGCCAGCCGCCATGCTGACGGCAGTTTTTTGCCGCAAAATATATGCCAGCGCCAAAAACGCACCATGCCCGGCGGCAATGCCGCCAATTACACCCGTGCAGGCAAGAAGCATGCCCTGCAAAAAGTTAATTTTTACAATTTCTTTTCGGCCTGCACCTACAGCACGCATAATGGCGTTATCATGCCTGCGCATGGCTGCCGCCCAGTAGGTTGTAAAAGCAATTATAACAAGCGCCAGCAAAATAACGGCATAACTTATAATCTGTAAAACCTTTTCGGCGTCACCCATTACGGAAAACAGTTCTATAACTATCTGCGATGGGAAAACCATCTGCATATCACGGTCGTTTCTGTACTGTGAAAGCAGCGCTAAGGCCTGCGCGTAACCGGCAGGTTTAACAAGCACGGATGTCACACCCTTCGCTGACTCACCATGACCGGCATGCGAAAGCCACAAACTTTTTATATCAGTTAAAATACTTTGGTCATACGGTCCGTTTACCGGCTGCAAAATGCCAACCACTTTATATTTCTGCGTATGCCCTTTGCCGCCGGGCATTGCAACCATACCATGAGATGTATTAAACGTATCGCCAATTTTAAGCCCTGCCATTTGCGCGGTACGGGCTCCCAAAACAGCTTCAAACGGTTCTGCAAACGCACGCCCTTGCGCCAATTGCAGCCATTTGCCGCGTTTAGGGTTTATTTCATATGCAAAAATTTCTTTTTCAGTGCCGGCAATGCGGAAACCGCGGTAATTATCGCCGTAACCGAAAGGTATTGCCATCGCCACATTTTTATTGGCGCGCAGTTTTTCAACCTGGCTGTAACTGATATTTGACATCGGCGTATCTTTTAAAAATGCAGTGTTCAGTACAAGCTGATTGGGGCTGCCTTTGCTGCCCGCTACTATCGGAAACGGTTCTGCTGCAGACGTTAAACCGCTGTGTACACCGTCTGCCAATAAAAGCACCAGCACTGCCATGGCAATGCTTGCCATTACAACGCAGCAGGCAATAAGGCTTTGCAAAGGTTTAAACATAATGTTGCGGCGCACAATTTTAATAATGCCCATGTGTTATAAACCTCCCGCCTTTTATATCAAACCATTCACTAAATTGTTGTTTTACACTCTCATCATGAGTGGATAAAATAAGCGCTGTATTGTTTTCAGTACATAAACTGCGCAAAAGTTCAAGCACTATGCTGCTGTTTTCCGCATCAAGGCTTGCCGTCGGCTCATCTGCCAAAAGCAGTACCGGTGCGTTGATAACGGCGCGCACTACGGCAATGCGCTGTTGTTCGCCAATACTTAATTTCCCCGGCAGTACATCTTTTTTTGCTGCCAGCCCAACACGTTCCAGCAAGCTGTGTGTGCGTTTTTTCAATGCCGCCATATCGCCGCCGGCAAAATACCCGGCAAGCAAAATATTTTCTTCTGCCGTCAGCGCTTCAATTAAATTTAATTTTTGAAATACATAACCGATATTTTTAGCACGCCATAAATCGCGTTTGCGTTCCGGCATATTATCAATGCGCTGCCCGTTAAAATAAATTTCGCCGCCGCTGGGCTGCATTAAACCGGCAATCATGTGCAGTAATGTTGTTTTGCCGCTGCCGCTCGGCCCTGTTAAAAGTATCTGCCCGCCTTTATCAAGCGTAAAGTTAGAAGCATGGCTTATGGTAATAACTTCACCGGAAGGCTCCGTTACCTGTTTAAAAACATTTTTTATTTCTAAAAGCATTACAAAGCCTCCAGAGATTCTGCCTGTATGCGTACTAAACTTACAAAGCCCGTTTCTGCATCAACTTCCGTACCCAGTTCAAGCGTGCCGGTAACGCTGATAGGCCTGTCAAACGGCAGTGCTACCACAGGTTCCGATAACTGTACCACCACTATATCTGCCGGCCAGTCTGCATCTGTGCTGCAAAAGGGGCAAATACTCATCGGCTCGCGCGTAAGTACAAAAAAATTAATGGTCGGCGTTAAGGGCGGCGCCATAAATCCTGCCATTTGCACCGTTTGCCCTGCGGAATTTTTTAATTTGTCAGAGAAAGTAATGCCCAAAGATGAAACACCGGCATACATTTCATCAAAAGTAAGATTTATTGCTGCTTCTGCCCTGCTGCACAAAAAAGGCGGTTCATATTGAACCGCCTTTAACGGCAAGTCTTCAGCCGTAAATATACCGGCCGTCAGCAGCAGAAGCGAGAGCAGAAAACTTTTTATCAAGTTTCTTAACATCTGCCTGCCTCCAAGCTGTTATTTTTTGAAGTTTTTAGTACCGTCAATGCCAAGCGCTCTTACCATGCCGAAGAATACTTCGGTGTTATCCATTACGCCGTTAAAATATTCGCTGCCGGGGCCCATAGCATTCAGCAGAATGTCATCGGCAGAGTGAACTTCCTGGGATTCATCGGCAGGGATGTTGCCTTTGTAGAATTCGCCTTCCAGTTTCGGGTTGGCAATAGCCTTATCGCCTGCCATAATTGCCGGTGCGGTAGGTTCAGCTTTAAATTTATAGTTAATGTTGGTATCCGGGTGGTTAGCAAACTGTACCGCCAAAGTTACATCCGGATCCGGATTATCAGGGTAGCCGTCGCCGTCGCGGTCTTCAAAAGTCGGCCAGCCTGCGGCAGCATAGGTGCGTACAGCTTCACGTCCGGTTTTGCCGTCCAGTTCATGATAAGTACCGGTAATGCTTGCACCGTGAGCATGGTCGGCAACAACAATAATCAGGGTATCGTTGCCGTTTTCTTCAGCAAATTTTTTAGCCACGCCTACAGCCTGGTCAAGTTCAATGTTGTCATAAGCTGCGCGCTGCCAATCCATAACGTGCAGCTGTTTATCAACGCAGGCGCCTTCAACCATCAGGAAGAAACCGTTTTCGTTCTTGCTGAGGGTATCAATTGCACGTTCAGTCATTTCCACAAGGCCGGGCTGGTCATTAAAGCCGCCGAGCACTTTCGGGTTCTTCAGCATGGCGCGGTCGATATATACGTTCATGTTGTCAAGCTGATACAAACCAAGAATTTTATCTTCGTCAGCCGGAGTATTTAAAAGTTCGGTTCTGTTGCCGGAGAAGGTATAACCGAGTTCCTGGAATTTTTCTACAACATTGGTGTTATCTTTGCGTTTGGAACCGGGCACATCCATCGGGATGAAGTGACGGCTGCCGCCGCCCATAATTACATCCGGACGGTGATAATCTTCTGCCATGGTTTCAGCAATAAAGTTCTGTTCAGCACGGCGGCGGGTATGGCTCAGCATAGCTGCCGGAGTAGCATCGGTAATGTTAGCAGTGGAAACAATGCCGGTTGCCATTCCTTTGGTGCGTTTAACAAGCTCAATAATGTTTTCTACCTTCGGGTCATCAAACGGGTCTTTAGTGCTGTTTGCATATACACCCATAGCGTTGTTAACGGATTTATGGCCGGTTGCATAAGCAGATGCGCTGTTTGCGGAGTCAGTTACAAGAGAATCATAACCGGAAGTAGTAATAACTGCCATGTGCGGCATTTTTTCCATATTCAGCAAATCGTTATATTTGCCGTCGCTCAAGCCTTTAGAAAGGATGCGCGCCATTTCGCGTGCCTGCAGGCTCATGCCATCGCCTACAAACAGAATTACGTTTTTGGCTTTTTTCTTGGCTTTGGCATCGGTAACAGTGTAGTTAGCAACATTCTTTTTGCCGTCAACAACTGCTTCTACTTTAACATCGCCTGCTTTGGTAAAAGCAACATCGGGAATATTATAAACGGTCACGCCGTCTACAGTTTTAACAGTGCCGGTTTTGCCAAAATATTTTTCAGCATCAACGCCGTCAACGGTTACTTTAAAATCATTGGCAATACCCTTAACTTCAACCTGCAAATCAAAATGCTGGCCTTTTAAAAATTTAGCGCGGTTAATCGGCATCAGGTTTACAGGGTTCTTTTCCTGTACGGTGTAGCCTGCTGCCTCAACATGAGCAGGCACATACAGGTTTCCGGCAGCAGCGCAGCCAAAAATGCTCAAAAACGCGCAGACAGCGGCAGCAGTTTTTCTTTTTTTGCTGGATAATTTCATAAAACTTAAATCCTCCTTAAACTTAACAGTTGATATAACTTTTTGAATTACCCATATTATAAACAACACGTTTAAAAACTCTGCTTAATTTCCGTAAAAAATGTGTAAAATAAGTAACACCGCTGCGGCATTGCCAACAGCGGTGCATTTAAACAATATTATTTTAAAAAGCCCTTTGCCTCAAGATATTCCGCCAAAAACTTAGCCATTCTGTTTACCAGTTTCAGGCAGTTCAGCAAATGGTCACGCGTGTTAAATTCATATGGCATTAAATCTTTGCATTCCGAAGAACCAAATTCTTTTACAAACAAATCGTGATATTCCTTACTGTAAGGATAAACTTCCGGCAGCGTTTTTTCCTGCGGGCTTGTACGCCCTACAAAATAGCTTATTACCATTACCGAAGCTACCAGCGCTCCGCAAACAGCGCGTGCATGACCCATACCGCCGCCAAAAGCGGTAGTCATACGCAAAGTTTCATCACTTATTTTTAAGCCGCCCTCCGTGCGGAAAGCCTGCAAAACTGCTTCGCCGCAGTTAAAACCGCTTTTAAAAGCATTACCGGCCGCCATGCCGATTCTTTCACTTAATTCACTCATACCAATCCCTCCTGCGCTTAGAGTTTATTATATATATTTCGGCACAGGCATGGTAAATCCTTTAAAAATATAAAGTGTGTTAAAGCCAGATTTATACATTGATAAAAATACGTTTACTTTTTCTTATCGTTTTTTAGTATCAGCGAAATTGAAGGCTGGCTCATGTTAAACAAATTCGCAAGAAACATCTGGCTTAAACCTTCATCATAGTATAAACGGCAAATTTCTTTATTCCGTTCAGCTCGTGTCTTAAAAGACTGAACCGCTACTTCCGTTTGGCTTAAACTAATGCCGCTGTCGCGAACTACCAAAATTTTGCGCGTGCCGTCAGTACTTTTTATTTTCAGTTCCCATGTCGGCATGCCGCTTTTGCTGCGTGGGTTGTACAGGCAAAATTCTATTGTGCCGTCACCGGCGATGTGTTTTAAGGTTTTGTTGTCTAAAGTTGGGGCAGGCATGTTTACACCTCTTTTTTATAATTTATGTTGTTGCTCATTTAGTTTTTCGGATTTGAATTTCTGTTTTTGTTAATTTACGCTCAGTCTTTGATGATACTTTAATACTTCTAACAAAAACGCTATCATTCATCTTCATTCTTTTGACTGAGCAAAAGAATGAAGATGAATGAAAAAGTAAGAAAAAAACGAAAAATTTAAAATAAACACTAACTCTATAATTTAATATTAAAATATTTCTAAAAACAAAAGGGAGCATTGCTCCCCTTTATTTTTAATTAAACTGCGTTAAATCAGAACGTCCACTGTACACCGGCATTAATCTGATAAGTTTCGTCATTGTCATGCCCGAAGGATTTTTCCAAATCAAGAAATGCATAACTATTTTTGCTCATCATTGTTGCAAAACCAAATCCTACATCATACCAGGTTCCTTCGTTTTCATAGCTGATTCCTGCCCATTTGTTATCGCTGGATTTATCAAGTACACTTACATCTTGGTCGCCAAGGAATTCATGCAGTACGTCGGCTTTAATATAAACAGTGCTTTGTTTTTCTTCGCCAAAGTCTTTGCCAAGACGGAAGCCTGCACGTCCGATTAAGCTGTTGATGCCATCTACACTTACTTTGGTGCCTTGATTGGTTACATAATCTGCACCTGTTACACGGGCAAGCTGTGCCTGAATCTGCGGTTCAATGTACCAGTCGCTGCCAAGGTCTTTTTTACGTCCGTATTCTGCACTTACGCTGAATACATTGTTGCTGTAATCACCTGTTACCTTATCGCCGTTACGCATGGTGTAAACTTCAAAATCGTTGGAAAGGTGTCCCCATTTAGCAACGTAGTCTACATAATGGCCTTTATCGCCCATCCATGTGTCATACAGCCACAAGCCGTAACGGTCTATTTCGCCTTTGCCTGCAATGTCGCTGTAACCGGTATCGCCATGCATATAGTCAATAGCCATGCCTACGCGGCGTTCGCCGTTGTCACAGTCTTGCTTTTTATCATAACCAAGTTCATACATGGTATTCTGGCTGCGGTAAGCATCGGTTTTACCAATTCTGTCGTGACGGATACGTACCCACATGCCTTCATCTTCTTCAGCGTTAATATAGCGTGCTTCACCAAGGCGTTTGTTTAAGCGGTCCATATAAATAGCATTGCTGTAGTTAGCGCGGCTCATGTTAAGGATGGTTTCACCGGTGTCGTTAAGTTCTTCACCAAGGCGTTTAACAATTTTAAAGTTGGTTACTTCATCAAGAGTGCTGTTTTCAGCGCTGTCATCGGCAGTACCAGTTGCTTCATCCGTTTCCGCCATCAACATTATATTGTTTTCTGCATTTGCCTGCGAAGAAGTACCATTCAAACCAAAGAAATCATTAACAGAAGCATCGCCCGGTTTTTCTACGTTACCTTCGCCGCCGGAAGTAGAATTATAAGCAGTGTTTTCATTATTTCCTTCGTATTTATCGCTGCCTACTTCATATTCAACGTCAAAAGCTCCACCTGTACCCTCGCTTCTTACAGTAAAATCAACATTGCTTCCTATACCAACGGTAGCAAAACGCAAACCGTTAAACGAAGTTGTACCGTCACTATTTATCTCAGCATTAGTTACATCGTCCTGCAAATTGATATTATAGTGCGCTGTGCCTCCGTTAACGCCTTGTGCATTTTTAATATACAGCATATCGCTGGCACTTCTATTGCCGTCAAGGTTCATATAGAAGGTTGTATCACCTTTTAAAGTGCCGATTGTCAGTGCGCTGGCATTGCTATTCAAATCTTCTTTGGCTTTTTCAAGGCTAATAAGAGTATCTTCTGCATTTGCTGTAGTATTAAGCTCTGTAATCCAGCTTTGCCCGGTTACATACCATTCTGAACCTTCACCCATAGTAAGGTTTACTTTACCGCCTGTTATAATTTCACTGCTGAATGCCGGGTTGAAGAAGCTGTTTGCTGTCTCTTCGCCTGCACCATGGGTTGTACCTGCTACACCCGCATCGCCGTAATCATCAGCACGACCGGTTAAAGTGCTGCCCTTACCAATATCCACTTTCAATACACCGGTATTACCTGCAAGCAGGTTGCCATGGATGTTAATGCCTGCATCAGAAACAGCTCTGCCAACGCCTTCTTTAGCCTTAATATCAACAACACCGCCATAAGCGGAAAGAATATCGCCTGTAATGAAGCTTTTGCTTTCGCCGTTATTTTCGTAATTCAAAGTTACATTAGCAATATCTAATTTATCAAGTACATCTTTATCAAAATCTTCTTGTTTTAATCCAGTTGCCGTACCGGCAGCAATAGCAATATCCATATCATTAGGAGAAGATTCATAACTGGATGTACTGATAGTTGTTTTGCCATCAATAGTAATATCTGCACCTTTATATGCCCAAACAGCTCTTTCAGATGTATGTTCATCATTAGGGTCACTATAATAAGTTTTGATATCATTTACACCGGATAAATTAATCTGTGCACCTTCTTCGGCATACAGTGCAGAAACCACATCCATACCGGTAACTTCATCTTTTCCGGTTTCTGTATTTTTAATTGTTTCCTTGCCATCCAAATCGCCGGCGTTTTCAATAACAGCTGCGGAATAAACAAAGTTGCTGACTTCACCGCTGATATTTCTGCTAAAATTGCTATCCACTCCTTCAATTTTAGTAATATCAACATTAGTATCTGTACCACTTGCATATACAGCACCCAAAACACTATTTTCCTTGTCTGCCTTTAATGCAACCGAACTTGTACTTTGTGCATCAATAGCATAACCATCCCCAAAACCATTTTTAGCATTTACGGTTGCTGCAACAATACTATTAATGCCACTATTTTCTGTTTCTGATTCATTAGCAATTAGATTTGTTACGCTTTTATTTGAAGTTGCAATACCTTTATTTTGTGTATTAATATAGTTAGTTTGTGCTGTTAAATCTACTGTTACATCATTGCCTGTTGCATAAATACCATTTGCATTCTTTCCACCAGTAACAATAATTTTATTTTCCCCATTTGCAGCTACAAGATTTATATCAGCAGACGGAAAATTAACGCGAATGCCATCAGTTAATGTTGTATCATCCTTAGCACTAACATTAATTTCATTATTACCATTCGTTGCAGTTAAAGTTATTTCTTCTTTTATTTCACTTTTATTAACACTAATACCTTTTGCTCCTGCCTCGATTATATTTTCTAAAGCAAACATTTTTATATTGCTGCCTTGAGTAGAAATACCATATCCCTTCAATGCCTGAATATGATTTGTTCCTGCTAATGCACTCATATCAATTTGACTTCCATTGCTAGCCTCAATACCTTTTGCAAGATTATAGTGCGCAATAATTATATTATTACCATTTAATTTTTCTAACTCTTTACTTAAGGAATCATTTTTATTAGCTGTAATAGTAATAGTATTTACACTAGCTGTAATACCACTACCACCTTCTAAATAATTTCCAGCTCCTATAAGTTTAACACTTGAAATTTTATCAGCATTAGTATTCGAAATACTAATAACAGACTTATTATTATTATCAGAACTATTAATTAAAATATTAAATCCTTTTTTTGCGTTTAATTCAGCATTACTTGTACTACCTATTTTTATAACTTCATAATTTGCATCTGTTAATAATATATTACTACCGCTTTCTGCTGTTAATGTAATACTACTATTAGGATACGCTGAATAAATAGCATTGTTATTTTTAGCAATTATTTTATTATTTCCATTTTTAGTAGTTATATTTAAAATTTGTTCATTATTAGACTTTTTAGCACTTATATAAATGCCTAAATTACTATCTATAGTTAAACCGTTATTTATAGTAATATATAATTTACCTCCATTATTTACATATAAACCTGATGCGAAACTATCTGATCCTACGTTAGTTATTTTTAAAGTTTTTGCCAAAATAGTAAGTTTGCCATTACTATCAACAGATACCGCATTAGTTTTAGATGTATTAACTATCAAATCATCACTAAAATTTTCACTACCAATAACTTCAGTTTTGCCAGATACGCTTATACCA
>CAJLLL010000017.1 GCA_905207485.1 uncultured Phascolarctobacterium sp. | reverse complement strand
AAAGATAACTTTGCATCTGAATAACCTCGTATCTATAAAAAATAACTCCGCAGCTTTAAACTGCGGAGTTATTTTTGTTTGCCCAATCAAGAGCTTTTTGTTCCAGTTTTTTTACAAAAGCATCTTTACCATTGCAATAACCTTCAATATCGTATGGGTATTTTAACGCCAGTTTCTTTTTTAAAGTGCCGTAAGCGGCCGCCTCCTGCGGATGGCTGCACAGATAATCACGCACTGCCAAATGGCGTACAATTTCGCAGCTGTCTGCTTCAGCAAAAATATGTACCTGATGAGTACGTTCATCCCCGCCTTTACGCAGATAACGCCTGCCAGGTATGCCAAACTCTCCCATATATTCGTATCCGGCAGCCTCAAACTTCTTCTGCAAGCTGTCAACGGCGGCAATATCAGAAACAACCGGCATAATATCAATTATAGGTTTGGCTTTTAAGCCCGGTACTGCTGTACTGCCGATATGATACACAGCTACGCACAAATTTCCAAGAATGCCTCTTACAAGTTTTGCCTCCCGCTCAAACTTATCTCTCCAAGCAGGATTATAATCAGTTACTACAATATGCTGTGGCATTGTTTTACGCTTTTACAATATTCAGCAATACTTCCGTGCATTTTACAAGCGAAGGCACAGGCAGATATTCAAAACGCCCATGAAAATTATGCCCGCCCGTAAAAATATTCGGACACGGCAGGCCCATCTCGGAAAGGCGTGAACCATCCGTACCGCCGCGCACAGGAATAAGCTGCGGTTCAATGCCGGTCTCGCGCATGGCGTTTTCTGCACGTTCTACAATTTCAAATACCGGCGCAAGGTATTCCTTCATATTGCAGTACATATCCTGCAAACTGCATTCAACAGTGCCTGCGCCATATTTAACATTCATAAATGCTGCCAAATCACGTAAAAGCTGTTTGCGTTTTTCCAGCAGGTTTTTATCGTGGTCGCGTAAAATCATATCCAGTTCTACACGGTCAGTACCGCCTTCAATGCGCAGGCAATGGTAAAACCCTTCATAGTTTTCGGTGTATTCCGGTTTTTCAGCCTGTGGCAGTGCCATTTGCCATTCTGCAGCCATAGTTACAGCATTGCGCATTTTATTTTTAGCGCTGCCGGTATGTACGGAAACACCGTTAAAAATTATTTTAGCATTGCAGGCATTAAACGTTTCATAATTCAGCTCGCCAATTGCGCCGCCGTCAACGGTATATGCAAAATCCGCCTTAAATTCATCAAGCGGAAAGCCATCCGTACCGCGGCCAATTTCTTCATCAGGCGTAAATGCCAGCAAAATTTTGCCGTGCTTAATTTCAGGATGAGCCAATAAATATTCGCAGGCACTTACTATTGCGGCAATGCCAGCTTTATCATCTGCGCCAAGCAAAGTGGTGCCGCCTGCGGTTAAAATGTCCTGTCCAATATACGCCAGTATTTCCGGAAAATCTTTTGTACTGATAACACAGTTTTCAGCAAGTTTTATATCCGTTCCGTCCCACGCTTTATGCAAAGTAACTTTTACGTTTTCTCCGCTCGCTTCACTGCTGGTATCCATGTGGGCAATCAGCCCGATAACCGGCAGCGCCTCGTCGCTATTGGCAGGCAGTTCTGCAAGAACGTAGCATTTATCGGTTACTTTTACATTTGCCAAACCAAGTTCCGTAAGTTCTTTTTGTAAATATTCCGCAAGCTGCCACTGCCCTTGCGTACTGGGCAGCGTTGTGCTTCTTTCATCAGAAGCGGTGCTGAATTCCGCATAAGCGGTAAATCTTTTTACAATATGCTGTGCATCAAGTTCGTATGCCATATTATTCCTTCTTTGCTAAATATTCCTGCCATAGTTGGCTTATTGTTTTATCAAAAACCGGATGTACTTTTTCCGGAGCTATTTCAAACAAAGGCCGCAAAACAAAATCTCGATTTTGCATATCCGGATGCGGCACAACGAGATTCGGCTCATTAATAACTTCATCGCCGTAAAAAATTAAGTCCAAATCTATTATGCGCTCACCCCAACGGCGCAGGCGCACCCGTCCCATTTCAAGTTCCGTTTCCAGAAGAATTTTTAAAAGTTCCTGCGGTGCAAGTTCTGTCTGCACTTCACATACCGCATTTAAAAAGCGCGGCTGGTCGGTAACTCCGTAAGGGTCAGTATCTATATAAGAAGATACTTTAGTAATTTCCAATCCTTTTTCTGCAAGGCGTTTTAAAGCATCATCAAGGTTTTCTTTAAGGCTGCCGAGATTCGTTCCCAACGCCACATAAGCCGTTATCTGCATAAAACCGCCTCCAGCATGCGCACAGCGCGCAGATTTTCTTTTACATCATGCACACGCACCATTTGCGCCCCTGCATAAACAGCCTGGCAACTTAACGCAACAGTGCCTTCAAGACGTTCCTGCGGAGGTAATCCGCCAAGCGTTTCGCCGATAACGGTTTTGCGCGATGCCGCTAAAAGTACAGGACAGCCAAGCCAGGTTAAGGAATCAAGCCCCTGCAAAAGCTCAAGATTTTGCTGTGTATTTTTGGCAAAACCAATACCGGGGTCAAAAATAATTTTGTCAGAACCAATGCCAAGTTCTGCTAAATCTTCAGCACGCTGCTGCAAATATGCGGCAACTTCGCTTACTACATTATCATAGCTGCAGTTCTGCTGCATGGTCTTAGGCGTACCGCGCATATGCATCAGCACTACCGGCACTTTGGCATTGGCAGCAACTTGTGCCATGGCTTCATCGCCAGTAAGCGCCGTTACATCATTAATAATATCAGCACCGGCATTAATTGCTGCCTGTGCCGTTTGCGCATGGTAAGTATCTACCGAAATTATACTGCCGGCAAAAGCCTTTTTTACGGATTCCACAGCAGGCACTACACGTTTTATTTCTTCTTCAACCGTTACAGCATCGCTGCCGGGGCGCGTGCTTTCGCCGCCAATATCCAAAATATCGGCTCCGTCAGCAAGCATCTGCTCTGCGCGCCGCAATAAATCTGCGCCGACGCGCGAACCGCTGTAAAACGAATCCGGCGTTACGTTCAAAATGCCCATAATGCGCAGTTTGTCGTACACAAGCTGCCTGCCGTCTGCCAGTACAGTTACAGGCTGCTGCTGCACCAAAAATTTTTGCAAATCTTCTTTTATTTTTCCTAATCCGAAAAACGGCATCTGAGCAAGTTTGCGTACCAAAATGCGGTAGTGCTTTATTGTGCCTAAAAGAACGGCATCAACATATTTGGTGTCATTTAAAATACAGTTGCTTGGTACAGCGCAATCGCCGCCAGCTGCCAGCATTTCCTGCTTTAAAATATTTGCGGCAGGCGTACGCACACAAGTAAGTTTAAGCGGTAAAATTTTGCTTTTAGCGGCAAAAATGCCGCGGCTTGCGGGGTGAATGCCCAGCGCGGCAATTTCTCGTTCTAAATTATGTACATTAAGTTTTATAATCATTCCTGCCAGCCCTTTTCCACGCAGGCAAAAGCATTATGGTTATGTATGCTTTCAATGCTTTCAACCGTTACTTCATACCATTTTATGCGTTTGTCAGCTTCAAGGCGCAGAGCAATCTCACGCACGGCGTCTTCCACAAAGCGCGGGTTATCATAAGCCTTTTCCGTAACAAATTTTTCATCCGGGCGTTTCAGCAGGCTGTATACAGGCGCACTTGCCCCTGCATCTGCCATTTCAGCCAGTTCTTCAATCCAAACCAGCCCGTCAGCTTCAATTTCAATCCGCGCCAGCGCACGTTGGTTATGCGCGCCGTAATCGCTTATTTCTTTGCTGCACGGGCATAAAGTCTGTACAGGCACTTCTGCCATAATGCGCAGTTTAAACTCATCTTTTTTTTCGGCAGTAAGCACGCAGTTTAAATCCATCGGCGCGCGCTGCCCGGTTACCGGCGAAGTTTTATAAATAAAATACGGAAATTCCATACGGATAAAGGCTTTTTCCGCCTGCAAATGCGTTTTTAAATTATCAAGCACTTCTTCAAGGCCGCCCGGGCTGATTGGCCCTACCGTCTGCATACATTCCACAAAACGGCTCATGTGCGTACCGCGTATTTCGTGCGGCAAATCTACAGCCAGGCTGATAGATGCTACGCTGTGCTGCTCGCCCTGTTCTTTATCTTTTAAAATAACAGGCCAGCGCAGATTTTTTATTCCGACATGCTTCAGAGGGATGCGGCGCCTATCTGCTTGCGATTGTACGTCTTTCATCACAAATCACCTCTGTAAATGCAGCCGCTGGTTTTTGTTTCCCACACTTCTACTTCATACAAATCGTAATTATCTGCATGCAGCAAATCTTTAAGTTTGTTCCAAACCCACACACTGATATTTTCTGCCGACGGCTGCGGCAAAATATCGTTAATGCAGGCGTGGTCCAAATGTATCAGCACATTTTCTTTTACGATATTTTTCAAGCGGATAAAATCAATAACCATGCCTTCATGGTCAGGCATTCCCTGCACTTTAACCACCAATTTATAGGTATGACCGTGCAGTTTTTCGCATTTGCCGTTATATTCAGGCAGGTAATGTGCAGCATCAAATTCAAATTCTTTTAAAACAATCATAGTTCCTCCGTTAAACAGTCAGCCCGGCAAAATCCGGCTGCTGGCGCAAAGCCTCATATGCCACAATGGCAACGGAATTGGAAAGGTTCAGGCTTCTCGCTTCAGCAATCATCGGGATGCGCACGCAGCAATCTGCGTATTCGTTGCGCAGTTTTTCAGGCAGCCCGGCAGTCTCCTTGCCAAAAATCAGCAGGCTGTCCGGTGCATACTGCACATCCGTATAACGTTTATGCGCTTTGGTTGTCAGCAAAAATTTAGGATTATCCTTATATTTTTCCAGCACTTCATAAACGCTGTCATAATAATGTATATCTACCAGGTGCCAGTAATCAAGCCCGGCACGTTTTAAATATTTATCTTCCACCGAAAATCCCAGCGGGCGCACCAAATGCAGGTGGCAGCCCGTAGCTGCACAAAGGCGGGCAATATTGCCGGTATTGCCCGGTATTTCAGGCTCTACCAATACGATATGCATAAAATCACTTTCCTTCTCTCAAAATCTTTTCTACGCGTTCACGCATGGTAAGTTTGCGTTCCGGCTTATCCTGTTTATCCTTCTTATCTTCTTTCTTATCGTCATCAGTGCTGCCGATATAATTTTTAAGGTACTCGGCCTTGGCTTTTTCTGCTTCCTTCAAATCTTTATCCGAAAGCAAGAGCATGCTTTGGTAAATACGCATAATTTTTTCGCAGTACTGGCTGCCCATAGCCCATGTACCGTTAAGGCCGGCCCATGTATCAACTATGCCGCGCTCCATGCGGATGGAATGTGCAAGCTCATAACGAGGGTCAACTATTTCCGTTGAAGGGTGCTTTTTGGTTGTATAGGCCAGCAAATGCTGAATATGTGCACGCACTCCGGTTTCCGGCTCATCAAAGTATGCGCCTTCTACACCGCCGCCGGTTGTGCCAAGACCGCAAAAATTGTTCTGCTCCGGCTTAACATCGCCGCTGAAACGGAAAAATCCTGTTTCTACTATAGCCTGCGCCAGAGCCAAATCTTCACGCACGCCCTCACGCCCTGCTTCTTTCCAGTACATCTGCACCAGTTCGTCAACGGAGCAATTAAGTTTCGGGTCGGGGTTATTCAAATAAATCAAAGCCGCTGCCTGTTCCTGTGTAGCTTTGGCTTCACCAAAAATACCTATTTTTTTATAATTTTTCGGCAATCCTGCCGTATTAACTTTATAAGACGATGTTTTTGCCTGTTTTGCTGCTTTAGGTTTGGTAACTTTTTTGGATGATACAGCTTTATTGGAAACAACGGCTTTATCTTCCTTGCCTTTTTTTAAGTTATTTTTTATAATTTTGGCAGCAGCAGTCGCCACAGTGCTTTTATTAACCTTGGGCACCGCAACAGCGCGCGGCGATGCCTGCGCACTGGCAGCAAAAGCCGTTAAGCACGCTAACGAAACTGCTATCATGGTACGTCTTTTTAATTTCACGTTCATTCTCCTTGCTTATATTTTTACTTTCAATTAATTGCAAACATACACATAAATTTTACATCAAAAAGAGGCAAACTGTAAAGGCGTTTTAACTTTGTTGCCAAACAATTCACAAAATGCACAAATTGCAGTATTATGTTATAATAAAATAAAGCTATTTAAAAGGAGATGATTGCATGTCAACAGTTTTTAAGTATATTAACCATGCCTGCTTTATGTTAAGCCACGAAGGCCACAACATTATTTTCGACCCGTATCTTGAAGGATGCCCACAATTTAAGCCGGGGGACACCGAAGCATTAAAAGGGTTGAATGTTGAATATATTTTAATCACCCATGCGCATTTTGACCATATCGGCAGCGCATTTGAACTTGCCAAAGCCTGCAATGCAACGGTAATATCCACAGCAGAAATTGCAGGGCTTGCCGGTGAAGCCGGTGTTAACGCACACGGCATGCATCTTGGCGGCACCCACAAATTTGATTTCGGCCATGTACGTTTAACCCCTGCTTATCACGGCAGCGGCGTTGCAGGCGGCCATGCCTGCGGCTTTATTGTAGATTTTTACGGCACTAAACTGTATTTTGCTGGCGATACCGCCCTGTTTGGCGATATGCAGCTTTTACAGCGTCTTGACCCGTTTGATTACGCTGTTCTGCCTATCGGCGACAACTTTACCATGGGCCCAGCCGATGCAGCAATTGCCGCTGAATTTTTAAAAGCCAAATATGTTATCCCGGTACACTACAATACCTGGCCGCTGATTGCCCAGGACCCCGAAGCCTACAAAGCCAAAGTAGAAGCTGACGGCATCGCCAAAGTACTGGTTGTGCCCGTAGGCGAAAGCATCGAATTAGAATAAAATTTAATATCATCAAAAACAAGAAACGCGGTTGGGTTCAATATGCCCGGCCGCGTTTCTATTTTGCTCGTTTACCATATATAATTGCAAATAATATCCTGCTTAAAAACCTGCCCAAGATAATAATTGCTCCGTTGTTTTATTATCAGCCATCATTGCTTCTGCCAGATTCCTTATCAATGTTTCAATCGTCCTGCGCGATAATTGCTCTGCATAAAACAACTGTATTGTGCTGTGTTACCGGCAACTGGCTTTTCATATAAAGGTTTTGGCAGAAATATTCATCTGACAAATTATTTCTTTTTGAATGTCAGCAGTAAGCCGGTATCATCTATCTGCCGTACCTCTTGAATATAAAAATCTACCGGAACCATTGTGCCCTGCCCGGAATTTGCATCAAAGGAAGTTTTCGCAGGTGTGTCTGCGCTGCCGCCGTCCACAGTAGCCACAAGCAGCACTTTATATTCATCAACCAGGCCCTGACGTATGAAGCTGCCGTTCAATTTTCCGCCGCCTTCCAGAAGCAGATGGTCGATGCCAAGCAGTGAATATAGTTTTTTTACAACTATGTTCAAATCCAGTTTTTGCTTACCGCCAAAAATGTAAGAAATTTTTTTGTTTCGAAGATATTGCAAATAAGCATCAGAAACCGCCTCTGTCAAGACGGTAACAATGTGGTCGCCCACACGATTGACATAAATATCAGAAGCACCATGCAGCATCACATTAGTATTCCAAGCCAGCTTTCCGGAACCATCAATTGCAATGCAGTATTTTTTGGCATTTGCATCTGCAATATAATCTGTCCTATCAACAGTAGAAACACTTTCCGGAAGTTCCAGTTTGTTGCCCGGCGTCAATTGCCAGCTCCAATCCATAAAAGTAACCCTGCCGTTGATGAATGCCTTTGCGTTCAACTCGTCATGAATTTGCTCATACCTGGCGATATATTCCCGCCCTCGTTCCGTTTCAAAATATTCTCCTATGATTTTCCCATCCAGGGAGTTCATCATATAGCAAGTGATATACGGTCTGTTCATTGTAAGTACCTCTCTTTCTTTTTATATCTTTTATAATTGCTTACCAGCCTGATATGCTTCCTGAAGAGCCGGATGCCCATCAATTTCGCCTTTTTCCATAACGCCGCCAGCAAAAATAACTTTAGCCAGCCGGGTCTTTTCAAAACAACGAATCCAGCCATCCAGCCCTTCTAATGTTCCTTTGAGTGTTGTTTCCAGGTTCTCTCCGGCAGCAGCCAGCAGGTAAACATCCCTAAATTCATATTTGTCCGGAAAAAGTGGGTAAGTCCTATCCAAAAACATTTTCATTGCGCCGCACATACCGTAAAAATAAACTGGAGTTGCAAACGCAAGAACATCCGCCGAACGCATTGTCGCGAGAATCTTACCCATATCATCCTGAACAACGCACCTTCCTTTTTTCTGGCAAGCAAAACACCCGCGGCAAATTCCTATGTTGTAATCAGCAAGGCAAATTTCTTTTACTTTGTGACCTGCCTCCAGAGCGCCTTTTGCGAATTGGCGCGCCAACCTGGCAGAATTTCCTTCTTTACGGAAACTGGTAGATAATACAACTACTTTTTTCGCCATTTTATGTTCCCCCTTCCTGTTGGATTTAATATTTAAGATTTTATAGCTTACCCTGATAGAAACATAGAACAAAAATTACAGAAATGCTGAAAGCCAAATTTATTTACAGTAAATTTCCTTCGTCATGTTTGTTACTCACTGCATTTTAGTTTCGTTTTGCATTGACAGCTTTGTTCTTTCGCTCTATAATTATAATTCCAAATATGCTGTTGTAAAACAGATAATAGTACATAATTATGTTGAAATAATACCATTTTAAGGAAAGAGTTGAAAATAATGAAACTGAAAACGCTGCAAATTGGCAAAAATTTACAGGAACGCATCACATACAGCAGCCATTTTCTTCCACTTTCTGTATGTATAGACAATTTTGATGATTACTTTCAGCGTGAATGGCAATGCCATTGGCATGATGAATTTGAGTTTGGTGTTGTACAGAAAGGAACTGTTGAATTTACTATCTATGATGGACAGAAGAATATTATATACCGGCTCCAAAAAGGAGATGGCATTTTTATCGGCTCAGGCTATTTACACAGTGTAAAAGGATTAGAACCTGAAACCATCATGGCAGGGGTCGCACTCCCAATTAACTTTTTTCAAAACATTTTTCGTCAGTATATTCGGTCATTAATGGACTCCGGAATTTCGTGTATACATCTTCATGCACTCAATTCTGCCGATAAACCACTGCTATTCGCTATTCAGGAGCTTTGTACAATATCAGAACAAGAACCAGCGTATGAATTTCATTTTATTGAAACAGTCTGCAAAATCTGGCGTCTTTTAATAGCCCGCTCAGAATATGATGGTAGTACGCAGTTACCCAGTGAAAACAAACTTCAAGAACAAAGAGTAAAAAAGATATTATCTCTTATCCATGCAAATTTTGGTGAACATATCAGCATTAGTGATATGGCAAAAGCAGCAGCAATAAGCCGCACCGAATGCTTCCGATGTTTTCAAACTATTTTGGGAAAAACTCCGGCAGAATATTTGATTGAATACCGTCTGTCAATGGCAGCCACAATGTTGACTGGCAGCGACCGGTCTCTCTCTGAAATAGCTGAACTCTGCGGGTTTAATAGTCCCAGTTATTTTGGCAAGGTTTTCCGTGAAAGATGCGGCACTTCTCCTAAAAAATATCGGGACCAGGTACATCAGAAAGATTAAATTTAAAATACAACGCTCTCTTTAAAGTTGTAATTTTAGTAAAAATACAAAACGAAAATAAGGTTATAATAGCAAAAAGCCAAAGCACAGCTTTCAAAGGCTATGTTTTGGCTTTTATTTTTCTTAATTAAGCTAATGTAATTTATTTAATCAAAAAGTAAAACTATTTAAAATTTCAGCAATTGCTTTTTGCAATTTATTTGGCTTTAAATTATCATACGTTTTGAATATAATCCAAATAATCACCGCCTGCATAAACTACCTGATTATTTCTTATAACAAAACCAACGGGCAATCCCCAGTCGCCCTCACCTTCCACAACATAAGCAATTTCATCATTCTCACCGGCCATATCTACGTATAAGTTATTAAACCAGCAATACTTCAATATATCAATCTTATTATCAAGTTCCGGAAGTTCAAATCCTTCTTCCGCACCTTCTGTCTGTGCACACTCTATAAGCATTTGGCAAATTTCAGCTATAACTTTTTCAGGCAAATTATCAAAAGAATCTATGCATTTTTCCGCGCAGTCTTTTAAAGCAATGTCATTTACACAAATGCTAAATTCATAACCGTGCTCATCATTACGGAAAAACTTACTTTTAAAAGTACCCTCTGCATTATTTTCAAATTCATTTTGCCATGTAATCATAAGGAACGCCTCCTTAAATCAGCAATTTAATTTTGATGAGATGTTTTAGAATTTTATATATACAATGAATAGAAAAATAAAAAAGCAGCCTTCGTTAGAAGACTGCTGATTTAACATGGTGGGCGCTAACGGGATCGAACCGCTGACATTCTGCTTGTAAGGCAGACGCTCTCCCAGCTGAGCTAAGCGCCCGTAATGGCATGGTGACCGGTGGGGGAATCGAACCCCCGATACCGCCGTGAAAGGGCGGTGTCTTAACCGCTTGACCAACCGGCCACATGGTGACCCATGTAGGCCTCGAACCTACGACACCCTGATTAAGAGTCAGGTGCTCTACCAACTGAGCTAATGGGCCAAGCAAGTTTTAGAACTGTGCAAGAGATAGTATACCTGTTTTAACGGCATCCGTCAAGTGTTTTTGCAAAAAATTTTTTGAAAAAGGCATTTTATTTTAAAACCTTTAAGCGTTTTACTTTTATATTACCGCTGTTTGTGCTACAATAATAGTATTATTGAAAGAAGCTAATTTGGAGGAATGAACATGTTAGACATGAATTTTGTCAGGGAAAATCCTGATGCGGTGAAGGAAGCACTGGCTAAGCGCCATTCCAAAATAGATTTAGACGCTTTTTTAGAGCTGGACAAACAGCGCCGCGAAGTTATTTTAAGCGTTGAAAAACTGAAAAACCAGCGCAACAGCGCCTCCCAGGAAATCGGCCGCATGAAAAAAGCCGGTGAAAACGCAGATGCGCAAATGGCAGCAGTACGCGCACTGGGCGAAGAAATTGCCGCAGGCGATGCCAAGCTGAAAGAAATTGAAGGCGAACTTAACGCTATTTTATATACTATTCCTAATATGCCTGCTGCGGATGTTCCGGTCGGCGAAGATGATTCCGATAATCCGGAAGTACGCCGCTGGGGCGAACCGCGCAAATTTGATTTTGAGCCTAAAGCCCACTGGGATATTGGCGAAAACCTTGGCATTCTGGATTTTGACCGTGCAGCCAAAGTTACTGGCGCACGCTTTACCTTCTATAAAGGCCTTGGTTCCCGTCTGGAACGCGCCGTAATTAATTTCTTCCTTGATATTAACACTAAAGAACACGGCTACACCGAAATGTTTACGCCGTTCATGGCTAACAGCAATACTTTGTTCGGTACCGGCCAACTGCCGAAATTTGCCGAAGATATGTTTAAACTGGAAGGCCTGGATTATTATTTGATTCCGACGGCAGAAGTAACATTAACCAACTACCATGCCGGTGAAATTTTAAACGATGCCGACCTGCCGAAATACTATACCGCTTACAGCGCATGCTTCCGCAGCGAAGCAGGCAGCGCCGGACGCGATACCCGCGGCTTAATCCGTCAGCACCAGTTTAATAAAGTTGAAATGGTTAAAATTGTTAAACCGGAAACAAGCTGGGAAGAACTTGACAAGCTGACCCATAATGCAGAGCACCTGCTGCAATTGCTGGGCCTGCCGTACCGTGTTGTCCGTCTCTGCACCGGCGATTTGGGCTTCAGCAGCGCTACTACTTATGACCTTGAAGTTTGGCTGCCTGCTGCCAATATGTACCGCGAAATTTCCAGCTGCTCCAACTGCCTTGATTTCCAAGCACGCCGCGCAAATATCCGTTTCCGCCGCGATGCAAAGGCAAAACCGGAATATGTGCATACCCTTAACGGTTCCGGCCTTGCTGTTGGACGTACCGTCTGCGCTATTTTGGAAAACTACCAGCAGGCTGACGGCAGCGTTGTTATTCCGGAAGTTCTGCGTCCTTACATGGGCTGTGACGTTATTGCCGCTCCGGAAAAATAAACAATTTAATATTTACGGCTCTGCTTTAAAAGGCAGGGCCTTTTTATTTGCTGTATTTGGCATTACGCTGCTTCGGGCGGCACAATATTTTGTATAAAAAGACTGTATTAAAAAGGTATAAAAAATATTGAAAAAGTATTAAAAAAACGTAAAAATTAAGCAATTTCAGCCGTAAATTTGCCGCTATCCGTGATTATTTTAGTTTTGGTTTAAACTCCTTTAAAAATTTATAATTTCTTTCATTTTCCTATTGTACTTTCTGAAAATTGTGGTACAATCATATACGTTAATTAATGCAGTGGCAAGGGGAGAGTGGATATGAAAAAAGAAAAATATTTTCAACTTAACAGGCAGGAAACGGAAGCGCTGGCGCAGGCTTACGGCACTCCGCTTTTAGTGCTTTCTTTGGAACAGATTGAGAAAAATTATAATCTTCTGCGTACTCATATGCCGCGCGTTAAGGTGTTTTACGCTATTAAGGCGAATCCCCACAGGCGTATTTTAGAGCTGATGCGTGACCTTGGCTCTAACTTTGACGTGGCTTCTGACGGCGAAATTATGGAACTTGCTTCTTTGGGCATTGCAGGCAGCAGGATGATTTACGCGAACCCGATGAAAACAGTGAACGGTTTGCGTGCATGCAGCACTGCTGGCGTAAGCAAGATGACCTTTGACAGCGCAGGTGAAATAGATAAAATGGCGCGCGAGTGCCCGGGTGCAACGGCTCTTTTGCGCATCAGGATAGATAATTCTTCGGCACATGTAGATTTAAATAAAAAATTTGGCGCAGCGCGCGAACAGGCTTTGGAACTTTTGCAAAAGGCAAAAGCAGCAGGCCTTGACGCTGCCGGTATTGCTTTTCATGTAGGCAGCCAGACGACAAGTGCCGACCCATATTTAAATGCCCTTGATATTGCGCGTGAAATTTTTGAAGAAGCAGCAGCCAGCGGCATGCAGCTTCGCATTATGGATATTGGCGGCGGGTTCCCTATTCCCGAACCTAAAGTACGCTTTAACCTTAAAGAAATGCTGCAGCAGATTAATGCCCGCCTTGACGAAGATTTCCCGGGCGTGGAAATCTGGTGCGAGCCGGGGCGTTTTATCTGCGGTACGGCGGTAAACCTTATTACCAGCGTTATCGGCGTTACGGAGCGCGGCGGACAGCCGTGGTATTTCCTTGATGACGGCTTGTATGGTACATTCTCTGGCGTTTTGTTTGACCAGTGGGATTTTAAGCTTATCAGCTTTAAGGAAGGCGAGCAGGTGGCAGCAACTTTTGCAGGTCCGAGCTGCGATTCCCTTGATATTATGTTCCGCGGCAAAATGACGGTGCGCCAGGAGGAGGGCGATTTAATCCTTGTGCCTATCTGCGGCGCTTATACTTCGGCATCGGCAACAACTTTTAACGGATTCAGCAAGGCAAATTTTGTTGTTTGGGAAGATGTTAAAAACGAAATTGCAGAGCCGGTACTTTTAAAAGCGGAGTAAAAATTGTCCGTTAGTCTTTTAAAATAGTTATAGAAAGTCATAAATGTTACAAAAAGTTAATAAAATTTGCTTATTGTAGAAAAACTTGACAAAATTCTGCTTGCAGTGTATAATTTACATTGTGCAATGATATTTTTTATACATTGCCTTACATACGCTTTCCCTTATTTTAGGCTGCCGTGCGCACATCTTTGATGTGTGCCGCAGCCGTTTTTTATGGTATAGGTAATGTGCTTATGGTATAATCTTTTTAGAATAACCTTGTAAGGAGGAAATATTATGGACCAGCAGGAATGGATGGGCTATGTATCCCGCCTGGCAAATGGAGAATATCCCGTGCCGGTGGGTATGATACAGGATTATAACGATTGGCGCTGCCGCTCTATTGTAGGGCGCGCGCTGTACTGGATGGGTGACACTGAAGGTGCAATGCGTGTTTTAAGCACTGTGGTTGATGTTGAACCGAATATGGATGATGACCCGGAATATGGTTTAAGCGAAGCAGAGCATAAAGTTTTGTGCCTGCGCGATATAGCGGAAATTGTCTGGAAACTTGCCAAAAGCGAAGATGCCGCATTAACATACTTGCAGCAGGCTTATGATATTGCGCGTGCATATAAACACAGCTTTCACAGTTCGCCGCGCGGCGATATGTTTTACCGCAGGCTGACGGTACTGCGTGAAGCAGGCAAAGAAGCGCAGGCTGTGCAGGAAGCGCAGCAGATGGCAGAAGCCGAAAAGGACAACAACGGTGTAAACCCCTACAAATATTTTGCTCTTAAATTTTTGGCGGAAGATGCTCACAACGCCGGTGATGATGCCAAAGCAGGCGATATTTACGCTGAAGCGTTTAAATATTACCCCCGCAACGAAATTGCCGAGCGCGATTTAGCCAAGGCTGCCGCTGAAACAGATGCTGCCAAACGCTATAAAGCCTACGAATTTTGCAGTACCGTACAGTACAAACCGTGGGAAAAACAACGTCCTATAGTGCTGCGCCGCGGTATTGACGGCTGATAAAATTTTAATACGCCTTTTGCATGAAGCAGGAGGCGTATTTTTTTGTAGCTAAAATTTCACAAATCTGTTACAATAGTACCAGCTACTAATAATTTTAACAGAGGTGACATTGTGAAAGTAAAAAATAAACTGATTGCATTGGGCGTGTTGTGCGCTCTTGGCGTGCCTCAGCTTGCCGGTGCGGAAGGCTTTGCTATTAACGAATGGAGTGCTGAAGGCGTTGCCATGGGCGGAGCACGTATGTTTGCCGAAGGCGATGCAGCCAATGTGGCTTATAACCCGGCATCCATTACCAAAGTTGATGGCGAAGCGTTTAAGGTAAGTGCAACTTACCTCAGCCCGCACGGTGATTATGATTTGTATGACGGTAATAATGTTATTGAAAGCGGGCATAACCGTGTGCATTTTGGGTTTGCGCCAGGCACTTACTATGTAAAAAAACTGAACGATAAAGACTGGTTCGGCATTGGTGCGTTCAGCCGCTTTGCCATGGTTTCCGAGTTTGAACGTGATTCACATGTTTCTACCAATGCATTTGTATCTCGTTTGGATGGTGTTAGCGTTACGCCGACTTTTGCGCATAAGTTTGATGATAAGTGGAGCGCGGCGATTGGTGCAGAGGTTAACTATGTTCGTTTGACGATGGAAAAAAATATTGCATATGATCCTCTGAATAAGATGGGCGTTGGTCCAACTCATACCAAAGGTGAGAGTTATGCTTTAGGATGGAATGCTGCTGTTAATTATGCATTTGATGATAAGAATGAAATCGGCGTAGTATATCGCAGCCGCATTAAACATTCTATGGAAGCAGATTTTAACGGCTATACAAATTCTTTATTGGGACGCGATTTTTCAGGTGATGCTTACGGAGAGGTAACGCTGCCGGAATCTTGGCATATCGGTTACAGCTATAAGTTTAATGATAGAACCCGCTTGGAATTAAACGCTGTGCGCACCGGTTGGGACACTTACGATGCTTTGAATATCACGACTCCGATGGGAGTTAGTGCTAGTCCTAAAAACTGGGAGGACGGCTGGCGTTATGCCATCGGCGTGGAGCATAAGCTGAGCGATAAATATACCGTAATGGCAGGCTTTGCTTATGACGAATCCTCTATTCCTTATGACGGCGGCGATTTTATGGTACCGACCGGCAATCGCCGTACTTATTCCATCGGCGCACGTTATAACGATAAAGACCAGAGCGTAGCTTTGGCACTGGGGTGGATGGATGTAGGTGATTTAAGATTTAAGTTTAGAGATTCTGACCCAAATCAAATTGGTAATGATGATCGTCATGCTCACACCCACGACAGCTTTACCAAAATTATCGGCATCAGCTACCAGCGCAATTTTTAAAAAGAAGTAAAATTTTTTAAAATCCCTGTTTTTTAACAGGGATTTTTGTTTACTATGGCAGACATTATTTTGAAATTTGCATAATTTTGTAATATAATTATTAAAGATATGTATTTATCTGCCCTGTGTATGTGGAGGCAGTTATGGAAGGATGATGAAGTATGAAAACATATGCTCCCGTTACCGCAGAAGTAATTGAAGCATTAAAAGGCGTTGTGGGCGCAGAATATGTGCTTACCGACGCTGAAACTTTGGAACACTATCAGACTGATGAAGAAACAGACCCGCGTAAATTCCACAAGCCGGAAGTTGTTGTAAAACCGGCTAATGCCGAAGAAATTGCGGAAATTATGAAACTTGCCAATAAATTTAACGTGCCCGTAACCGTGCGCAGTGCAGGCACCAGTCTTGCTGATGGCGCTATTGCCGTTTACGGCGGCATTGTGCTTTTGATGGAACGCCTTAACAAAATTATTGAGCTGAATACTGATGGCATGTATCTTGTTACTGAAGCCGGCGTGCCGACCATTGATATTCAGAAAATGGCCAACGAAGCAGGCTACCTTTACGCAGGCGATCCGTGCAGCGCCGACAGCTGCCTTATCGGCGGCAACCTGGCAACCAATGCCGGCGGCAATAAAGCCGTACGTTACGGAACCACCCGCGACCAAGTACACGAAATTGAATTTGTCAGCCCGACGGGCGAAATTATTGAAGTTGGCGCGCGTTTGAAAAAATGTTCTACCGGCTATTGCCTGGAACAGCTTATTATGGGCAGTGAAGGCACTTTAGGCATCATTACCAAAGCAACCCTTAAACTTTTGCCGCTGTGCCCGTATAAATTTGACCTTGTAGCCGTATTTACCGACCCGGACAAAGCTATTGATTTAGTGCCGCTGCTTTTAAAAGCCGGCATTGACCCGACCAGCATTGAGTACATGGATAATACCTATGTACGCACTACCGCTGATTACTGCGAATATAAAAACGTACCGCATTATGAAGACGGCATTTATGTTATCGTTACGGTTGAAACCTACAACGAAGACGAACTGGATATGAAAATGGAACGCCTTGATGAGCTTTGCACCGAAGCTGGCGCCGTAGAAGTGCTGGAAGCTGACGAACGCATTTGGAAGATGCGCCGCAACTGCCAGGAAAGCGTACGCCTTATCAGCCTTGTATCCCTTACCGACGACGTTGTTGTACCGCGCGATAAAGTTGCTGATGCAGTTAAATTTGTTATGAAAACCGGTGAAAAATATCCGTTTACGCCGCTTATTTGCGCCCATGTAGGCGACGGTAATCTGCATATCGTATTGTGCAAATGCGATTTGACCGATGAAGAATGGGAGCAGAACGTACAGGCATTCCACGATGAAGTTTATACCTATGCTTACAGCATCGGCGGACGCCTGGCAGGCGAACACGGCATCGGCGCCAAGAAGCTGAAGGAAATGGAAAAATATACCCGTCCGGGCGAACTTAATTTAATGCGTACCATTAAAAAAGCAATGGACCCGAACTGCATTTTGAACCCGGGCAAAATTTTTAACATGGATTAATTTTATTATTGAAGGACAGTAGAAAGGACTTGAGAAATATGGCAAATTACAAACCGGTCACCGAAGAAGTACTGGAGGCGCTGCGCAAAGCAGTGGGCAGTGAATATGTAATGACCGACTCCGAAACGCTTGACAGATATAAAACCGATGAAGAAACCGACCCGCATTACCATCACCTGCCGGAAGTTGTAGTTGCCCCGGCCAACACCGAAGAAGTGGCAGCAGTAATGAAAATTGCCAACCAGTTTGACGTGCCCGTAACCCCGCGCAGCGCAGGTACCAGCGTATCCTGCGGCGCAGTGCCTGTTTGCGGCGGCATTGTAATGCTGATGGAACGCATGGATAAAATTCTGGAACTGAACAAAGAAGGTATGTACATGGTTGTTGAAGCCGGTGCCAGAACTTTGGAAATTCAGGAATATGCCAACAAAGAAGGGTTTTTGTATGCTGGCGACCCGTGCAGCGCCGATAGCTGCCTTATCGGTGGCAACATTGCCACCAACGCGGGCGGCAACAAAGCAGTGCGTTACGGCACTACCCGCAATCAGGTTTATTCTATCGAAGCTGTTACTCCGACCGGCGACATTGTAACGCTTGGCTCCACTCTTAAAAAGAATTCCACCGGCTACTGCCTGGAACAGCTTATTATGGGCAGCGAAGGCACTTTGGGCATTATTACCAAAGCCAGCCTCAAACTTTTGCCGCTGTGCCCGTATAAACTTGATATTCTGGCAATTTTCACCGAACTTGATAAAGCAGTCGGCGTTGTGCCTAACCTTATTAAAGCAGGTTTGAACCCGACCAGCGTTGAATTTATGGACAACGGCTTTGTGCGCAGCGCGAGCGATTACTGCGAACTGAAACTGCCGCATTATGAAGATGGTTATTATGTAATCATTACCGTAGAAACCTTTAACGAAGAAGAGCTGGAAAGTAAAATGGAACAGCTTGACGAAATTTGCACTGCCAGCGGCGCAACCGATGTTCTGGAAGCCGATGAGCGTGTATGGAAAATCCGCCGCAACTGCCTGGAATCTACCCGCGTTCTCAGCTTAATCAGCACTTCCGATGACCTTGTTGTACCGGTTGATAAAATTGCCGAGTGCATTGAGCATTTGAACGAAGTATCCAAAAAATACAGCTTCAAACTGCTGTGCCTTGCCCATGCCGGTGACGGCAACCTGCATTTCCAGATTCTGAAATGCGATTTGAGCGATGAAGAATGGGAAAAACAGCTCAGCGAGTTCCACGCAGAAGCTTATGCTTATGTTTACAGCCTGGGCGGACGCCTGAGCGGCGAACATGGCATCGGCGCCAAAAAATTGCCGGCAATGGAAAAATACACCAATCCTGTAGAAATGAAAATGATGCGTGAAATTAAAAAAGCGCTTGACCCGAAATGCATTTTGAACCCGGGCAAAGTATTTAACGTATAATTGACGTAAAACATTAAATAAAAATCCCCTGCTTTAATGCAGGGGATTTTTGTTTTGCTGTATTTAGATTTATGCAGAATGTTAATCTTCGTTGTGGATTTTGCCGTAAGCTAAAAGTATAGTGCCTTTGGGTGCGGAAAGAGCCGGGCATACATACAGCACAATGCCGCTCTGTTCTGCGTAGTATGTAGTAAGTGTTTCGCCGAATAAATCGGTAGTACGTCCCAAAATCTGCCCTTCTTCAACAAAATCGCCGCTGTGAATGTGGTGCAGCCAGCAGCCGGTTTCCATTGCCTCAAGGTAAATAATATCCGTCACGTCGCGCGGAATATAACGGCGCGGCTTAACAGGCTCATTAAGCAGTTTCAGCTTGCGCAGAATGTTTCTGATATCTGATTTATATTCTTCAATGTCTTCATGCAGGCAAAGCCCAGCACCGCCGCGTTCAATCAAAATGGAAGGCAGGCCGGTGGAGGCAGCATAATTATAAGCCCCGCCGGTAGCAAGCGAACGCACCATGTATTCCACGTTCAGCACCTTGGCAACGCTGCGCGCTTTTTCTGCCAGTTCTTCCGTTGGCTGTCCCGGGTAATAAACATAAGGGTGCAGGCTTTCGTGAATATCGCCGCTGTGCAGGTCAACGTAAAAATCGGCAATCGGAAAGAAATTGCTGCTGATTAAATACGCTGTTTTTTCTGCCAGTGTGCCAAGCGGGCTGCCCGGGAAGACCCGGTTTAAATTCTTGCCGTCCTCCGGAACAATAAATTCGCGTCTTGCCCAAAAGCCCTGTATGTTTACAGGGTGCAGCATAATCAGGCGGCCGCAGATGTTTTGCGGTTCAAGTTCTTTGCCAAGCTCCATGGCAGCGGCAATGCCGGGATATTCGCCGCCGTGGATGCCGGCAGTGACTAAAAGCGTGGGGCCATCCTGTGTGCCGTTAATAATGGTGATGGGTATTTCTATCTGTGTATCGGGAACCGGCAGCATGGTACGCAGTTTGCTTCCGCGTTCAACAGTCAGTCCGCAAATATTTAAAGTGTCAGACACAAAATCAACTCCTTTTTCAAAATACAGCTTATTATAACATTATTTTAAACATTATTGCAAATAAATATCATTTAAAATTCTTTTGCTAATAAAAACTATACCCATAGGGGTATGGCGGAACTTATTGCTGGGAAAAAATAAAAAAGCCGTATTCTGTAAAGAATACGGCATATTTTCTGGAGCGGGTGACGAGACTCGAACTCGCGACACATAGCTTGGGAAGCTATTGTTCTACCACTGAACTACACCCGCATATGTAACATTTGTACTTACACATTATAGCACAATTCTTTAAAGCATTGCAATACATGGGGGGAGAAATGCAGTGAATTCTGATTAGCTTAATAAAAGCCAATATATGAGTTTGCCTAAACTAACTCAATATTGTATAATAAAATCATTATTGTAAAGAGGTGAACTGTTTGGATATTAGGCAGTTAGAATTTTTTGTTGCTGTTTGCGACAGGGGAAGTATAAATAAAGCGGCTGACTGTCTTTTTACAACTCAGCCAAATGTAAGCAAAACTATTGCCGGGCTGGAAGCAGAACTTGGGCGTACGCTGTTCAGACGCTCACATAAGGGCATGGTACTGACGCCTTATGGCAGAACTATCCGCCAGTATGCAGAAGAAGTGCTCAGGCATGTTAAGCTCATTCAGAATGTTGCCTTGCCGGGAGTACGCGGCAAGTTTTCGCTGGCAAGCTATCGCAGCGATGTGGTGGCTGCACTTTTGAGTGAGTTTTATAACGAATATAAAGATACGGTTTTGCCGGAATATCATCAGGGTTCGCTTGAAGAAATTACCGATAATGTACAGAAAGGCATTTGCGAAATCGGTATAGTATATGTGGCGCAAAAGCAAAGGCAGATTTTTTCGCATATCCTGAGGCATAAAAATCTGGTGTTTGAAGAACTGGGCAGCATGCCGATTTGTGTGTATGTCGGTCCCAACAATCCGCTGTATAAACTGGATTGCATAGATTTTACTGATTTAAAGAAACTGCATGTTATCCGCGGAGTTAAAGATTTCTTTTCATTAGAGCATCATTTGGAGCATATCAATGTTGGTATTGCAGAATTTACAGGAGTTACCGATGCTTTTTACACTAACAGTGAGGCGGTTATTTTAAATCTGTTAACAAATACTGATTTATGCCTGATTGGGATGGATTCCAAAACCAAAAAATATGATAAATTTAATATTAAGGCAGTGCATGTAAACGGCAGTGAGGGAATGCTTACAGTTGGTTATGTTTATGCAGAAGGGCAGGAATTAAGTTTTTACGCCAGAACGTTTGTAGAAAGGTACAGCACCACACTATAACTTTTAGTTATAATGTGGTGCTTATTATTTTGTATTATTTCTTGGTGCTGCTGATATGCTAAAATAACTACGTTATATTTTTAAAAAGGGGGATATATTTATGCTAAAGAAATTTGCAGCAGCGGTGCTTGGCTGCGCTCTTGCTGCAGCTATACTCGCCGGATGCGGTTCAGATGCTTCGAGCAAGGCTGAAAGGCCTAAGGACGAGCTGGTGTTTGTAAATTATCGTGATATACGCGATTTAAACCCGCATTTATATGCCGGAGAAATGTATGCACAGGAGATGCTTTATGAAACTCTGATTACCTTTACTCCGGATGGATTTAAAGGTGTGCTGGCAGAATCGTGGGATATCAGTCCGGACGGAAAGGTATATACTTTCCATATCCGTGAAGGCGTAAAATTTTCTGATGGTGAGCCGTGTGATGCTTACGCCATTAAAGCAAACTTTGACGCAATCCTCGAAAATAAAGACCGCCATACATGGCTGGAGATGATGCATGTGCTGGAAAGTATTTCCGCACCCGATGCGAAAACTTTTGTAATGACTTTATCCAAACCTTATTATCCCATGCTGACGGAACTTAGCGTTACCCGTCCGTTTGCCATGATTTCTCCTAAAGCGATGAAAAACGGCAGCACTAAAAACGGTGTTGATAAATATATCGGTACAGGCCCATATGTACTCGGAGAAGTTGTTACTGACGAATACGCAGTGTTTGAAGCTAATCCCAATTATTGGGGTGAGCAGCCGAAGCTGAAAAAGATTCTGGTGAAGGTTATTCCCGATAACCAAACCCGTGTTATGGCCTTGGAAAAAGGCGAGATTGACCTGATTTTCGGCAAAAATATGCTGGATGTTGATTCTATCCGCAAGTTCAAGGACAATAAAGACTTTACGGTAGCTTTGTCTGAGCCTACTTCTACCCGCCAGATTGTTTTAAATACCAATAATGCGGTGCTGAAAGATATTGCCGTGCGCAAGGCATTGCAGCATGCTACCAATAAGCAGGCCATTTCCGATGGTATTTTTTATGGCGTAGAACAGCCTGCCGATACTTTATTTTCAAAATCTATTCCGTATTGTGATATTGGCTTAAAACCGTATCAGTATGATGCGGCGCTGGCTGAAAAAATGCTTGATGATGCCGGGTGGAAAAAAGGTGCCGATGGTATCCGTGTAAAGGACGGACAGAAAATGGAATTGGGACTTTTATATAACAGCGACAGCGTTACCGAAAAATCCATTTCCGAATATTTGCAGTCTGAATACAGCAAACTTGGTATTATACTTAATATTTTCGGCGAGGAAGAACAATCCTACCGCGATAAAATGAAGGCTGGCAATTTTGATATGGTGTTTAATATCTGCTGGGGAACTCCTTATGACCCGCAGTCCTCACTTGCAGCCATGAGAATGCCTGTTTACGGCGATTATGCGGCGCAGCAGGGTTTGAAGGACAAGGCTGAGATTGATAAGGCGATAACCGATATTATGGTATCTACCGATGAAGCAAAACGTCAGGAACTTTATACCTACGTACTGACCCGTCTGCATGATGGTGCCGTATATCTTCCGCTGACTTATGAATGCAATAAAGCTATTTACCGTTCTGACCTTAAGGGAATGCATTTTACCCAGACTCAGTACGAAGTTCCTTTCCATGATATGTATATTGAATAGTGTATCAGCCGGAGGGTCTCTTTGATAAGGGACCCTTCCGTGTTTTAACGAGGTTATTATGCAGTATTATATTATTAAAAGAGTTCTCAGCGCAGTGCCATTGCTTTTGTGCATTTCTTTTGTGTGCTTCTGTTTTATAAGTTTGATTCCGTCCGACCCTGCTGAGGTTGCGCTGCGTGTCCGGCAGGTTCCCATAATTACGCCGGAAGCTGTGGAAGAAGTACGGCGTGAGCTTGGGTTTGACAAGCCCTTTATGGTGCGTTATTTCGATTGGGTGGTTAACTGCCTGCATGGTGATTTCGGCATTAGCTATACCAATCCTTCGCGTACGGTTGCAGGCGAGCTTCTGCGGTGCATGCCTGCTACGTTGATTTTAGCAGGAGCCTCTTTTGTGATGGTTCTTGCACTCAGCATACCCATTGGGTTTTTCTGTGCTGTTTATAAGGACAGTTGGTTTGATAAGATTATGCGCGGTTTTATTTTTATGACTACCGCTATGCCTGCTTATTGGATTGGCCTGCTGTTGATGTGGTGCGTATCCATCAAACTTGACCTTTTGCCGACAAGCGGCAACAGCAGTTTTAAACATTTGATTCTGCCGGCGCTTACAGTATCGCTTACATATATATCCACATATATACGCCTTATTCGCAACAATATGCTGGAAAACATGAAGCAGGATTATGTTCTGTACGCCAATGTACGCGGCCTGCCGCAACGCCTGATTTTAACTAAGCATATTCTGCGCAACTCCATGCATACCTGCTTTGTGGCTATCGGCATGAGCATACCGCAGCTTATTGCCGGTACGATTGTTGTAGAAAATGTTTTTGCCTGGCCGGGGCTTGGAACGCTTTGCATAGAATCGATTTTTAACCGTGATTATCCGATTGTGCAGGCTTATGTGCTGCTTATTGGTGCGCTGTTTGTTGTTTTTAATCTGATTTTTGATATTTTGCAGACTGTTATTGACCCGCGTTTGCGCAGGGAGGTGTCCTGATGCTTGAAAGATTTCTGCATAACAAAATGGCGATGATGACAACGGGTGTAATTTTGTTTATTGCAGTGCTGGGAATTTTTGCCCCGCTTATTGCGCCTAATGACCCTTATGCCAATAATATCATGAATAAATTTGCGCCTGTGAGCGCACAATACCCGCTTGGCACCGACCAGCTCGGCCGTTGTATACTTTCGCGCATGTTGTACGGTATCAGGCCTACTTTGGGTCTTGCCATGCTGACGATGATTGGCACAATAGGACTCGGCGGGTTTATGGGGCTTGTGGCAGGCTATTTTAAAGGGCCGGTTGACGAAATTATCATGCGCGTTGTAGACGTAATGCTTTCCTTCCCCAGCCAGATAATGGTATTTGCTGTTGTTGCGCTGCTGGGTATTGATGTGCGCAATGTAATTTTAGCCAATGTGTTTATAAAATGGGCGTGGTATGCCCGCATGATACGCACAGCGGTTGTGCAGTACAGAGATTGCAATTTTGTGCAGTTTTCGCGCTGTGTCGGCACGCCGGAATGGTTTATCCTTTCACGGCATCTTCTGCCCTCCATTACTGCTGACCTTGCGGTACTGGCAACGCTTGATATCGGTTGGGCAATAATTAATATTTCTACCCTTTCCTTCCTCGGCCTGGGCGTTCAGGCGCCTATTCCGGAATGGGGAGCCATGCTTAACGAAGCCAAACATGTGCTGACAACTAACCCGTCACAAATGTTTGTACCGGGTATTGCCATTGTTGTGCTGGTTACGGCATTTAATCTGCTGGGTGATGCGCTGCGCGATGTGTTTGACCCGAAGGAGGCTGCCTGATGGTAATGCTGGACGTAAAAAATTTGAATGTTGTACTTAAGCATAAAAATATGCAGCGGGTACTTGTGGATAATGTCAGCTTCGCGCTTAATCCGGGAGAATGTCTGGGGATACTTGGCGAATCCGGCAGCGGCAAAAGCCTGACAGTAAAATCTGTGCTGGGTCTTTTGGACAACAGTTTTGATATAAACGGGCAGGCTGTTTTTCAGGGCAGGGATTTATTGCAGGAAAGCACTGAATCTCTGCGCAGGCTGCGCGGCAGTAAAGTAACAATGGTGCTGCAAAACCCGATGACCTGTTTTGACCCTTTATGCAGGGTGGGCGAGCAGATTGCCGAAACCTTTGTGACGCATCTTGATTTGAACGGCAAGCAGGTATATGAAAAATCAGTAAAAATGCTTGAAGCAATGCTTATTCATTCTCCGGAAGAAGTGCTGGAGAAATTTCCGCACCAGCTTTCGGGCGGTATGCTTCAGCGTATTATGATAGGCATCGCCATGGCTATGAAACCTGATTTGCTTGTAGCTGACGAACCGACAACGGCGATAGATGCCATTACGCAGTATGAAATATTAGAAGAATTTTTGCGTATTAAAAAAGAAGGCAATACTTCCATAATATTTATTACGCATGATTTAGGGGCAGTATCCCGCCTTGCGGATAAAATTATTGTTATGAATAAGGGCAGGATTGTTGACGAAGGAAGTTTTGAACACATTTTAAAAAATGCCCGCGACCCCTACACAAGACTGCTGGTAGAAAAAAAGAGCGCGGTAATGCAACGCTACCGTAAATTTATAGATAAACCTGCGGAGGTGGAGTAAAGTGATTGATTTACAAAAGATATGTGTTAGTTTCCGCAGCGAAAAGCAGACCAGCTTTTTTGGCAAGGAACGCAAACAGATTTTGTTTGATGTATCGCTTAAAATTCCGCAGGGAACGTGCCTGGGCATATTGGGCGAATCCGGCAGCGGCAAGAGTACCCTGGGCAGGGTTATCTGCGGTATGCTGAAGCCTGACAGCGGCACATATATGCTGGAAGGCACTGATGTTTATGCCGGTAAAAACGGCAGGCGGCTTCTTCAAAGCAAACTCAGCATCGTGTTTCAGGATTATACAACTTCGGCTAATCCGCGTTTTAGGATAAATGATATTATTTCCGAAGGAATAAACGTATATAAAAGGCGTACCGGCGCAAAAATCAGCAACAAAGAAGAAGTAAAACGCTTATTGGAGCTGGTCGGGCTTGATGAAACTTTTTCCGGAAGATTTCCGCATCAACTGTCCGGCGGGCAGCTTCAGCGCGTATGTATAGCAAGAGCCGTGGCCTGCCGTCCGGAAATAATACTTTTTGATGAGGCGATTTCTTCGCTTGATGCACATACGCAGGTGCAAGTAATGGATTTGCTGGCAGAGCTGAAAAAAGAGCTTAACTTAACCTATATTTTTATAACACATGATTTAACTTCCATTACTTATTTATGTGATGACGTTATGTTTTTAGAAAGCGGCAGAGTTACAGAGCATATCAAAGTTGAAAATATCGGCAGGACCAAAGACCCTTATGCCAGAAAGCTGCTGCATTCAATTATTGAATTTTAAAAAATTTAGAGGAGGTGCTTTTTTGAAAAAAGCATTAATACTTTCTACGGCTATGGCATTTGGCGTAACTGCCTCTGCCGCTGCAGCCAATCCGTTCAGTGATGTTCCGGAAGGACACTGGGCCTATCAGAGTATAAATAAACTTGCCGCGCAGGGCGTTATTGATGGTTATCCGGATGGTACTTACGGCGGCGATAAGCTGATGACCCGTTATGAAATGGCACAGATTGTTGCCAGGGCAATGGCAGGCGGTGCTGATGTTGATAAACTTGCAGCCGAATTCAGTGATGAACTGGACAGCCTTGGCGTGCGTGCAGCTAATCTGGAAAAGAAAACCGGCAATGTAAAAATTGCCGGACAAATACGTATGCATTATGCCGGTTACAGGGACGGCGCAGATAAGCACTGGAATACCAACAGCAGTTCTAAAATACGCACACGTATTTTTGTAACCGGGCAGATAAACGAAGACTGGAGTTATAACGGACGTTTTGAAAATACCCAGAACCTGCGCAACAGTACCGGCGATGATACGCTTGAACTGGACCGCGCTTTTGTGGAAGGCAAATTAGGCGGAGTTAAATTGCGGGCAGGACGGACCTGGGGTTATTTTGGTGAAGGCAATATTTTTGATGAAAACCTCGACGGCGTTATAGCTTCTTATGGCAAGGATGTAAAAATAGAAGCAGTTTATGGCAAAGCGCCAAAACAGCTTGGCTGGGATTATAAGGATGTTTACGGCGGGGCAGTAAGCGCTTCCGTTAAAGATTTAAAACTTGGCGCAGGTTATTATAAATTCGGTGATGCGCAGGCTGCATACTCCAATGACCCGGATAATGCAATCTGGCATGCAGATGTTTCTTATAAAACCGGCGATATTACTTTGGGTGCGATGTATTTTCAGTCTGATGAGAACGACAGTGCCGGTGATGATAATGGGTATGTAATAAGCCTTAATTATAAAGGTGCTAAAGCTGCCGAGCCGGGTTCTTACGGCATCAATGCACAATATTTTGACCAGGCCGGAACCACGGCTATATCACATACCATGAACGGCGAATATCCTTACAGAACAGCTGCAGCTAATGCTGTGGAAGGTTTTGATGGTTACAAACTTGCCGGTTACTATACTGTGGCTAAAAATGTTGTCGCCGGTATAGAATATTTTGCGCTTGAAGGAAATAAATCCGGGGAAGATTATGATACTCTCTGGACACAACTGATTTTTACATTCTAAAAAATAAAAGCCGTATTCCATACAGCAGGAATACGGCATATTTTTTATTGGATGGCGGTTGTTATCAAGCGCGGCTGCAATTTGCTTCGGCATGGCATAATACGTCATGCCGGTATAATAAATGTGGGTGTCAGCATCAAACGGCTGTAAATTTTTAAGTTAGCACTTGACAACCTCATTAAAAAATAGTATAGTGTTCTCAAACAGGAACAACATATAAGGGGCTGAATGAGGGGAATGGAAATCGTAGAACGTTTGATGTACTTTAACCTTACACGCCAGGAGGCAACTTTATACCTGCTGCTGTTAAAAGCCGGACGCCTTACAGGGTACGAGGCTGCCAAGCAGACGGGTATTTCGCGCTCTAACACTTACACTGCTTTGGCGGGGCTTGTGGAAAAAGGCGCAGCCTATATTATGGAAGAAGGCAAAGTGACGCGTTATACGCCGGTAGCGCCGGAAGAGTTCTGCAATAATAAAATACGCCGCCTTACAGAGCAGCGCAACCAGCTTTTAAAAGAGCTGCCGGGCGTGCAGAACGAAGCGGAAGGCTACATTACCATCAAGGGCAATGCCGAAATTATCAGCAAGCTGCAAAATACGGTGCTTAATGCGCAGGCGCGCATTTATGTATCGGCAAATGCCGCCGTTATGGAACTTTTGCGCAGCGAGCTGGAAACGGCATTAAGCCGCGGCTTGAAGGTAGTTGTTATTACCGGGCACGATTTCCTTTTGCCGGGCGCAATTTGCTACAACACTGTAAAACAAAACGGGCAAATCAGGCTCATTGCCGATTCGCATACAGTGCTGACAGGCGATTTGGACGACGGCGACAATTCAACCTGTTTATATTCCTGCAAGCGCAACCTTGTTGATTTGTTCAAAGATGCGCTGAAAAATGAGATTAAACTGATTGAATTGCAGAAAGGTGAGAATTAATGGCTGAGAAAATTCCGTTTGTAACTAAAGAACAACTTGAAGATATTGCATCACAATACGCAACACCGTTTTATCTGTACGATGAAAAAGGCATCCGTGAGACGGCACGCCGCGTAAACAAGGCTTTTGGCTGGAACAAAGGCTTTAAGGAATATTTTGCGGTTAAGGCTACGCCGACGCCGGGCATTTTAAAAATTCTGCATGAAGAAGGCTGCGGCGCGGATTGTTCTTCTTACACAGAGCTTTTAATGGCGGATACTGTTGGTTTTAAAGGCGAAGAAATTATGTTTTCTTCCAATGATACTCCGGCGGAGGATTTTCAGCTTGCACGCAAACTTAATGCAACCATAAATCTGGATGACATTACCCATATTGACTTTTTGGAAAGGGTAGCGGATATTCCGGATACAGTTTGCTGCCGTTTTAATCCCGGCGGGCATTTTGCCATTGCCAACAATATTATGGATAACCCCGGCGACGCTAAATACGGCATGACCCGTGAGCAGCTTACCGAAGCTTACAAACGCCTGATGGAAAAAGGCGTTAAACATTTTGGGCTGCATGCCTTTTTGGCAAGCAACACCGTAACTAACGATTATTACCCGGAGCTGGCGCGTATTTTGTTTAAAGTGGCGGTGGAATTAAAAGAAGAAACCGGCGCTTCCATTGAATTTATCAATCTTTCCGGCGGCGTAGGCATTCCTTACCGTCCGGAACAGCCGGAAAACGATATTATGGCTATTGGCGAAGGCGTGCGCCAGGCATTTGAAGAAGTGCTGGTGCCTGCGGGTATGGGCAATGTAAGGCTTTACACCGAAATGGGCCGCTACATGCTTGCCCCTTACGGCGCGCTTATCAGCCGCGTTATTCATCAAAAGCATATTTACAAAGAATACATTGGGCTTGATGCCTGCGCTGCCAACCTGATGCGCCCGGCGATGTACGGATCTTATCATCATATTACCGTTATGGGCAAGGAAAACGCGCTCTGCGACCATAAATACGATGTTACCGGCGGTTTGTGCGAAAACAATGATAAGTTTGCCATTGACCGTATGCTGCCGGAAATTAATATCGGCGATTTAGTGTTTATTCACGATGCCGGCGCACATGGTTTTGCCATGGGCTACAATTATAACGGCAAGCTGCGCAGCGCTGAGCTTCTGCTGAAAGAGGATGGCAAGGTAGAGATGATTCGTCGTGCGGAAACTCCTGCCGATTACTTTGCTACCTTTGATTTTACAGGTTTATTTAATAAAGATTAATGTTAGAAACTCCGGTATTTATTTTAATGCCGGAGTTTTTTGTTTGCCGAAAATTTTGCTGTATGGTATGATTTATTTTAGTGCAGAAATTGACGGCGGTTTGTGTTAAACATAAAAGCCGTACAAAATAAATTAAAAATATTCAGGGAGAAAAGAATATGGCAATTTTAGAATATGCTTCGCTGATGAGTGACGAAATAAGACGCGTGCCTCTTGAAGAACTTAAAACGCGCCTTGCTAATTTCCGTGCGGCTATGGACAGTGAAAACCCCGGCTGGCAAATGGCTGTGGTAAACGATAAAGTTAATATGTATTATTTTACCGGCACAATGCAGGAAGGCGCGCTTGTAATCCGTCCGCAGGACGAAATTTTGTGGGTGCGCAGAAGTTACGACCGTGCGCGCAACGAATCCTTGCTGCCGGATATCCGCCCTATGCAGAGTTTCCGCACTTTGGCGGAGTTTTACGGTACAGTGCCGGAGAAAATGTATCTGGAATGCAAAAAGGCAACTGTTGAATGGCTGAACATGCTGCGCAAATATTTGCCGTTTAAAGATTATGCCGATATTGATGCACTGCTTTGCAGCCTGCGCCTGACAAAAAGCACCTATGAACTTGATTTAATGCGCCGCAGCGGTGCGATTCACCAAACGGTGCTGGAACAACTGGCGCCTAAAATGATTACTGAAGGCGTAACAGAAGCAGAGCTGGCGGTGGAACTTTATTCTGCCATGCTGCGCCGCGGTTCGCACGGCATTGCGCGCATGAACCTGCCCTTGGGCGAAGACGTTATCGGCGTGGCATCTTTTGGCAAAAGCGGGCTGGTGCGCACTGCGTTTGACGGACCCGGCGGCACAGGCGGCACCTGCATTGCGGTGCAGAGTATTGGCTCGCCGTTCCGCAAATTGAAGGCGGGCAGGCTGGTGTATCTTGATATTCCCTGCGGCGTGGAAGGCTACCATACCGATAAAACGATAGTATATTATTTTGGTGACATTAACAAAGACCCTAACCGCGATTTGATTCTGGCAGCGCATGAACACTGCCTGATGCTGGAACGTTTTGCTGCATCCATGTTAAAACCGGGCGTAGTGGTTGAAGATGTTTACAATGAAACGATGAAACATTTTGATGAACGTTTTGCCGGAGGCTTTATGAACGGCGGCAAGTTTTTGGGGCACAGCATCGGCCTGACAATGGACGAAAGCCCGGCTGTTGCCAACCGCTTTAAGCAGGTGCTGACTGAAAATATGACTTTTGCGCTGGAGCCTAAAATTGCCCTGCCGGGTATTGGCATGGTGGGCAGCGAAAACACGTATCTTGTAACTCCGCAGGGAGGCAAGGCGCTTACTGGTTCTCCGCATAAGTTGCACTGCATTTTTTAAAACTTAAAACAAATAAAAACAACGGCAGCAGCCTTAATATAAGGTTACTGCCGTTTTGTTATGTATCATTTGAAGCAGAAGAAATGCCCAAAACAGGTTACAATAAAAATATAAATGCTATGCCAGCGTTTCCGAAGAACACAATCCTGCCAGTGCAGGCAAATTGGTGACGGTTATTTTACCGCGCCCGGTGGCGATAATATTGCGGCTGCGCAGATGTGCCAACCCGCGCGTAATATGCACGCGGCTTAAACCCAACAGCTCCGCCAAAGCATCCTGCGTAATATCAAGCGAGCCTGAAGGTGCAGACTGATTGTTCGCAGCAAGCAGGTACAGTAAATTACAAATTTTAACGAGCGCGGAATTATATTCCTGATGGATGGTTTCAAACAGCAGGCGGTTGATATACATGGCATGCCAGTTGGCAACCTGCTGTGCCAGTTCTGCATTGGCAGCAAACATCTGCCCGAATTGTTCCTTGGTAAATTCAAGCACCTGCATATCGCTTAAGGCTTCGGTTACAAGCGAAAGTTCAATTTTAAAATCGCAGTTATGGTAACCGGGAAAAACTGTGCCCGCGCCGTGAAAGCTGATGATTTTACGGCGGCCGTTTTCATGGTCGGCATAGTTCATGGCTGCGCCGCTTATAATATAATGGAACAACCGGTGCGGCTGACCGGGCTGCCACAGGTATTCGCCTTTGCGGAACTGCTTTTTTAAATGGGGCTGCGTAAGAAAATAATCGTAAAAGCGGGAAAATTCCCCACAGAAAAAATAACGCGGTATCAGCATTTTGATGCCTCCGGTAAATATTGTTACTTAAATTGTAGCACGGCGGCAAAGTATGGTAAACATAAAACGGGAGGGATTTTTTATGCAGTACAAATGCAGAGTAGCAGTTATTGACAAAAAATGTTTTGATGATTACCAGAAGCAATATTTGGCAGACCCCAAAAGCGGCGCCTGTCCATTTTATAATGTAGGCGATGAGTTTATTTTTGAGCGTTACGGCGGTGAAGATACTTTCTGGCGTGTGGGCAGCGGGTCCCAGTGTGCCGAAGCGTGGGACTGCATCAGCCGCTATGTTTATACCGCGTTGCAGGGCGGCAGCATTATGCGCGGGTGGACTAATGATGAGCATATGATGATTGCCTGCTGCAATGACGGTACGCGGCCGGTAATTTTTAAAATTGAGCGCCTTGATTATCTGGTGGTTAAAATTGAAGGCATGGTTTGTGAAAACTGCGCTGCCAAAGTAGAAAATGCGCTGGCGCAGATTGCCGGAGTTACAGGCGTAAAAGTACGCCTTGATAAAAAATGGGCAGAGGTTTACTGCGATAAAAACGCTGCCCCGGATGAAAACGCATTAATACAGGCAGCAGAATCTTGCGGTTATAAAGTTATAGGCATTGATTAAAAATAAAAAACGGCATAAAAACAACGGCAGTAGCCTTAATATAAGGTTACTGCCGTTTTGCTATTTTCTCATTAATTGTTCAAGCTCTGATGTTTCTGAGGCATAGCCGAGCACATATAAAGTATCGCCGCTGTGCAGGCGGGTGTTGCCTTCGGGTATCAGTTCTTCATCGCCGCGTTTAACATCTACCAAAAGTGTGTGTCGCGGCCAGTTAATTTCGCGCACCAGGCGTCCATCAGCAGGGCTGCCGGTATCGATTGTAAGTTCAATGATGCTGCGTTCCTGTTCGGCGTGGTTGGCTTCCAGTGCTTTGGTGTTCTGCAAAAGGCGCAGCAAAAGTTCTCCGTAAAGCGGCTTAGCCTGCCATAGTTCGGTTGTGGCAAAAGCTGTCAGTGATGCCAGTGCCAAAGGCAGCAGGTGCAAAAACGAACCTGTCATTTCCATTACCAGCACGGTGGCGGTAATGGGCGTGCGTACAGATGCCGTAAAAAATGCTGCCATGCAGATGATAATAATATTTGCTTTATAAGCGGCTGCCAAAAGCCCTGCCTGCGTAAACAGGGCGGCAATAACGCTGCCGATAAGCCCGCCGCTGACAAGCGTTGGTATAAAGGCTCCGCCCGGCAAACCGCTGCCGAACGCCAGCAAGGTCAGCACTATTTTGGCGGCTGAAAAAAGCAGCAGTACAGTCAGCGGGTAATTGTTGGCGGCAATATCGGTAAGTAAATCGTCGCCGCCTCCCAATGCCTCCGGCAGATAAAAGCCGACAGCGCTTGTGATGGCGAGCAGCAGAAAATTACTTAAACAGGAGTTAGTTAAAAAGCCTGTTTTATAGAGCCTGCCGCTGTTTAAAAGCCCGGCGTTAAACCATAAGCCTAAAATGCCGCAGATAATGCCTGCGGCAATGATTGCCCAGTAATCTGCAAACTGCATCAGCGGCAAACCTGTAAAATCAAAAACTGTTTCGCGCCCCAGCATAATGCGGCTTACCAGTGTGGCAGCAAGTGAGGCGGAAAGAGCGGGAAAAAGCAGCAGGCCGCTGAAATTGTGGTTGAGTTCTTCCAGAACAAAAATAACACCAGCAAGCGGAGCG
>CAJLLL010000016.1 GCA_905207485.1 uncultured Phascolarctobacterium sp. | reverse complement strand
GCAAAAAGGCTTCTAGCCGCAGAGCAAACCACCCGCTATGCGGGTGGTTCTGATTGCAACAAAAATACTTATTTTAAAAACATTTTGCTTTATTGTTTTCAAAATAGCAATTAAAATCTTGTGAAAGTGGACGGCTTGACATTGCAAAAAGTACTGTGATAAAATACCCCCGAATTAAGGAGGTAGTTTTATGCCTGGACATGTTACATTTTGGAAACGCAGCATACTGATTGCAGTAATGTTTGTAATTTTGTTTGCGGGGCAAACTCATCCTGGTCTTGCTGAGTCTGCCGTAACGATTTTAAAATTTGACGGCACGGAAAAAACGGTAACAACCAATTTGAGTGAACCGCGTGAAATTTTTAAAGAAGCCGGCGTGCGTGTCGGTCAATCTGACAGAATTGTGGAAGAAACCGGCGCACAGGGAACGGTGTTTACATTAAAGCGTGCCGTGCCTGTTGTAGTAGTTCGCGGAGAATCGGAACAGAAATTTTTTACCAGCAAAGAAACTGTCGGAGAAGCACTGCGCGATTTAAAAATCCGCTTCAGCAAAAAACGTGTTTACCCGGCACCTGATGCCAAAATTACTGCTGATATGGAAATCCATATCCTTAATAAAGGAGATAAACTGAGTTCTGCTGAAGCTCCGTCAGAAATTCCTGTAAAATACATTGACGATGCCAATATCCCTTTTGGACAGCAGAAGGTTATTGAGCAGGGAGAAGCAGGAAAGGTTAAGGTTATTAAAAAATCTGTTGTAAGTACCGGCAATATGCCAAAAGAAGTGGAGATTGCCCGCGAAGTGCTGGCAGACCCTAAATATTCCGTTATCAGACGCGGCATTGGCATGTCGGTACAAACTCCGGAAGGACGTAAAAAATATACGCGCATCATTAATGCGGAAGCAAGCGCTTATACCATTAACTGCGGCAGTGGCACGGGACTTACTTCCATCGGGCTGGTGCCGGCGCGCGGCATAGTTGCTGTTGACCCGCATGTAATACCGTATTATACTAAAATGTATATTCCCGGTTACGGCGTTGCCATTGCCGGTGATACCGGCGGCGCGATTGTGGGTAACAGGATAGATTTATTTATGGATAGTTACGAAGAAGCTATTAACTGGGGCCGCCGTAATGTTGAAATTTATATTTTAGAGGATTGATAATTTGCTGAAAGAAGTTTTGGTGGTAGAAGGAAAAAGCGATACAGCGGCAATAAAGCGTGCTTTGGATGCAGATACGATTGAAACCGGAGGCTTTACGCTGGCGCCTTCAACTCTGCGGAAAATTGAAGCAGCTTATAAAAAGCGCGGCATTATTATTTTAACTGACCCGGACGGAGCCGGTAACCGTATCCGCCGTTATTTAACGGAACGTTTTCCGGAGGCGGGGCAGGCGTTTATACCACGTATTGAAGCTACAGCCAACAACGATATTGGTGTGGAACAGGCAAGCCCCAAAGCAATATTGACGGCGCTTAATAAAGTGCGGCACCATGAATTTAATCCCGTTGGTGAATTTACAGAACGTGATTTGATGGCAAACGGGCTTAGCGGCGGCAGCATGGCAAGCGCTAAACGCGATAAAATGGCAGCGCTGCTTGGCATAGGTTACGGCAATGCCAAAACTTTTTTGCAGCGTTTGAATACTTATGGCGTGACAAGATATGAATTTGAATCCGCATTGGCGGAAATTGGAGAAGTTAATGAATAAACCAGTTATAGCAACCCCGGAAGTTACAAATTATATATTGCGCAGATTTAACCTGCATGCCGATAAAAAACTGGGGCAGAACTTTTTAATAAGTGAGGATGTTGTGCGCCGTATTGCCGCTGCTGCGGAATTGACCGAAGGAGATGCGGTGCTGGAAATAGGCCCGGGCATTGGCACGCTGACGCAGGCTTTGGCAGAAACAGGCGCCGGTGTAACAGCGGTTGAACTGGACAGACGCCTTTTGCCTGTACTTGAAAAAACGCTGGAAGGATATGCAAACGTGCGCGTAATTAACGCCGATGTATTGGAACTTGACGTTAATGCAGCCATGGGCGGCAGAAGTTTTAAAGTAGCAGCCAACCTGCCGTATTATATAACTACACCTATTATTTTTGCGCTGCTGGAGAAAAAACTGCCGGTAGAACGTATGGTTGTAATGGTACAGAAAGAAGTGGCGGAGCGCATGACCGCTGCACCTGGCGGTAAGGAATACGGGGCGCTTTCTGTGGCAATGCAGTATTATACGGAGCCTGAACTTGCTTTTATAGTGCCGCCGGAATGTTTTATACCGCGTCCGGGCGTTGATAGTGCCGTAGTGGTATGCAAAAACCGTACGGTGCCGCCGGTGGAAGTCTGCGATGAAAAATTATTTTTCAGAGTTGTTAAAGCAGCCTTTTCTTTGCGCCGCAAAATGTTGAGCAATGCGCTTAAAAATATGGGCATAACTTCACAGCAGGCTCAGCAGTGGCTTGAACTTGCTGGCATTGACCCCAAACGCCGCGGCGAAACATTGTCATTGCAGGATTTTGCCAATTTAACCAATATTTTTGAAAAAATAAAATAAAAATAAAAATAAAACTCCCTTCAACTTAAACAGTTAATGCTTGGTTAAAGGGAGTTCTTTATTTTATCCTGCTATTTGCGCATCGTACATTTCGCCGTTGATGTTGGCAGAGACAATAACTACATGTCCCCAGAACATATCATCGTCATCATAATATACTGAAAATTCGCCGTTTGGCATAATGGCAAGTTCACTTATTTTTAAACGTCTGGCAAAAATTTCTTCTGTTATGGGTTCTCCGGGTTCGTCATCCTCTTCATTCCATTCATTGGCATTAGCGGTAAGTTCTGCTGCAGCGTATTGGCGCAGCCTGGTATCCCAGTTGTTTAAACCGGCGTACAGTTGTCGCAGTACAGAAATGGCCTGGTCTGCGGTTTCGGAATCTTTATCGTCAGTATCCAGTGAAAGCAGGCAGCTTTTACCAAGCCAGTTAATTTCCCCTTCAAAAAAAGAAAAGGTACGGTTTAATTCAAAACTGCCAATATTATCGACAGTTATATGTACAGGGCGTGAGAGTTTTTCGTCCATCGCTTCCAAGCGGCTGTCTGTTGCGTTGTCGTCTATAACTTCTGTAACCATGTAGCAGTTGTTAATGATGGGATCCATATAAGGCTCAAGTTTTTTGGGAAAGCTTTTGCGTGCTTTGATATGATATATTTTAAATTGTTTAAAATCATAGCCCCATCCTTTTCGGTCAGGCGTATTTTTTATCAGCCATTGCAGCTGGCCTCTTTTTTCTGACAGTTCGCCGGTTTTGATATCAACGGATGCCCAAAAAGCAAGGGAAGGTATCAGGTATTTTCCGCATACACCGGCACCGTTGACTGTTTCTTTTGTAAGTATTAAAAGTTCTGTTTCGTCCGGATGAAAGCGTGCTTCAAAATCTTTTTTTACGTCACTCACACTAATCTCTCCTTTCCGTTATGCTATTTTAATTTTAACATATTCTAAAGGCAAAAATAAAACGGCTGCAAAAATTACAGCCGTTTTTATAAGTATAATTTTATTTGCGTTCCGGCATTTGTGCCAAAAGAATGGCGGCAAACACAAGGGCGCAGCCGCCTATTTCGCGGAGAGAAAGCGTTTCACCGAGAAACGCCCAGCCTGCAAGCACGGAAAAAACTGATTCCAAGCTTAAAAGTATGGAAGCAAGAATGACATTTACATATTTCTGACCTGCGATTTGCAGTGTGTAGGCGATGCCGCAGCTCATAATGCCGGCGTGCGCCAATGGCAGCCATGCTGCTGTAATGGCAGAAAGCTGCGGTTGTTCTGCCCAGATGATTACAGGCAGGCTCAGCACTCCGCAGACAAAAAACTGAATTGCTGACATACGTACAGGGTCTACAAGCTGGGTAAAGCGTTCAATTGCCATAATGTGTATGGCAAAGCCGACTGCACAGCCTAAAATAATTAAGTCGCCTTTGTTGATGGAAAAACCTTCGTTAATACAGATAAAATACATGCCGATGGCAGCTACTGCAACGGCTGCCCATTGCATTGCAGTAACGTGTTTTTTTACAATAAGACCTAACAGGGGAATGATAACAATGTATAAAGCAGTGATAAATCCGGCTTTGCCGGCAGTTGTATAGGCAATGCCTGCCTGCTGTAAAGTGCTGGCAACAGTTAAAAGCACGCCGCAGCAAATGCCGCCGGTTATTAAATCACCGCGTTTGTGGCTGTTATCCGTGCCCCAAAATGAAAGCGGCTTGCCGGAAAGTTTATCAATAACAGCTATGCACGTCACAAGAAATAATGCGCCTAAAAAAGAACGGATGCCGTTGAAGCTGAACGGGCCAAGCAAATCGGCGCCGACGCTTTGGGCGACAAATGCCGTGCCCCAGATAAAAGAACATAATAAAAGCATGATAATGCCTTTAAAATTGTTTGTTTGCTGCATGAATAAAACCCCTCACTAAAAAATTTAAACAGAGATAATATAATTATAGCATTTTAATAACGTTTTGTTTTCTGAAAATGGCATAAAAATAGCGTACAACTTAACGTTGTACGCTGATTTTTTATTTTACTTCGGGTTTTGTTTCTTCAGCTTTGGCAGTTTCTGCATTTTCCGGTTTTTCTTCTTCGGTTTTTACTTCCGGGGCGATTACTTCAACTTCTGCCTCTGCTTCGGCTTTATGTTCTGCACTTTCGGCTACAACTTCTGCTTCAACGGTTTTTGCGGTTTCAACATGTTCCATTTTGCTGCCGCATTCTCCGCAGAATTTAGCGCTTACGCTGACAGGTGCGCCGCAGTTGGGGCAGGTTACTTTAGGTTCTTCACCGTTAAAAGCAGTTGCTTTAATATTGGCAATTTTAAATTTAAGGTCTTCTATTACGGCAAGGCTGGCGTTAATGGATTCACATTCTTCTTTGAATATTTCCGGCATGCTTTCGCAAGTGTGGGATTTTTCCCAAACCATTTTGCCGATTTTTTTGTAAGTGTTTTCAATTTTGCTTTCTTCTTTTCCTACAAGGGAAGTAAGTTTTTGGATTTCCATAGCAGCTTCGGCTTTTTCGCCGATGGTTTTGGTAAGTTCTTCGGTTTTATTAGCTGCTATTTTTGCAAATTCACCAATTTTATCAAGTAATGCCATAGTAAGTTCCCCCTTTATTGCTTGGCTATAATTATTATAACACATAACGGAAGTATGCGTTTGTTAATTTACGGTGATGTCTACCTTTATGCCGTCTTTTAAATCAAGAGAAGTATTGTCGATATTTATTGTTGTGTTTTCGCCTTCAATTTTGGCAATAATGCCGCTGAAATTTTTGTTAAGGCTTTCTGCACGGGCTGTTATTTTCTGCCCTGCTTTCAGGTTTTGCGCTGCCTGGGCAGATATTTTTATAACGGCAGTACATGTTTCTACAGCGCGGATGCTTAATACTTTTTGCCCTGCGGCAGCGGTTTCTCCGGCATTAAGGTATTTTTGCGTTACAATGCCTGTGCAGGGGCTTTCTTCTTCAAGCGCAAGTTGTTGCTGCAAAAGGACATTATATTTTTTTTGCAGTTCCTGTACTTCCTTTTCTTTCTGCGCTATTTCTTCCGGTGATGCGTTAGATGAAGAACCGGTGCCATGAGCTGCGTCTAATGCCGCCTGCGCTGCTGCCTTAGCAGAAGATGCTGCTTCATACTGACGGCGGGCAATGGCTCCCTGCTTATACAGTGATGCCATTTTTGCCTCCTGGGCGGCAGCCTGTTCGTATTGCTGCTGTGCTGCGGCAATCGCTGCTGCATTACCGCCGCTGTTTTGTTTGCCCTGCATTGTTTTCAGTGTTGTTTCTGCACGGGCGGCATCGGCGGCAGCCTGTTTAATTTCTTCGGTAAGCTGCTGGTCATCTATGGCGAACAGCGGCTGTTCTTTGCCTATACGGTCGCCTTTTTGCAAAATAAGCCCAAGGATTTTTCCGTTTGCAGGGGCGGTGATGTCATAAACGGTGAAAAATACTTCGCCGCTGCCGAGAAGCGGTTTTGCTGTTTCGCTTTTGCAGGCGCTTAGTAACGGTATGAAAATTATTAAAAGTATCAGTAAAAATTTTTTAAACATAATATAACCTCGTGTTTAGTGTAGCACAAAGTGAACGGCGGTGCAAACTGCATATAAAATTTACAAAAGCCGGTAAAAAATATTTTTCAAAAACTGTTAAATGCGATATAATATACTCGAAAAGTGTATTATAAGTTGCTTATTTTAAAAGCGATTTTGCAGTTTTGTAATGTTTTGCAATTTTTATTTTATTAAAATGCAGTTTTGCTAAAAGAAGGGAGGACTGTTATGCAGCGGAAAAAATGGCTTATATTTATAGCTTGCCTGCTGGTAATCTGCCTTTTGCCTTCGCTGGCACTGGCAAAAAGCAAAACCAAAGCACCTGCGCGTGACTGGAAACTGACGGTGGCGCAGCAAAAGCTTGAACTTTTGGGTTATGATATTGACCGCAAAGATGGCCGCATGACTAAAGAAACCGGCGAAGCCATAAAAAAATTCCAGAAGGAACATGGGCTGAAAAAAAGTGGCAAGCTGGATAACAAAACTTATAATAAAATCTCGTGGGAGGCTTTTAAAATGGAGGGTATTCCCGATGTGCGCGGCAAGGATGTTGTGAAAACGGCTGCCAAGTATAAGGGCGTTCCCTATAAATTCGGCGGGACAACGCCGAAAGGATTCGATTGTTCTGCCTATGTGCAGTATGTTTTTGGCAGGCATGATGCAAAACTGCCGCGTACTGCAGATGCGCAGGTATTGGACGGGATTTTTGTTTTAAAAAGCAAACTGAAACCGGGCGATTTGGTGTTTTTTACGACCTATGCTGCTGGTGCATCGCATGTAGGCATTTATGCCGGCAGCGGCAAGTTCTGGACAGCATCATCGTCACGCGGAGTGGTGCTTGATTCACTGGATAGCGATTACTGGAAATCGCATTATTACGGAGCGCGCCGTGTATTGATTGAAAACGGCGAGGCAGCTTGAAAATAAGGGGGAGCTTTAATGATACGCGAAAGGCGCAATAAAGAAAAACTGGCGTTGTATTATAAAAAATTTATGGAAGAGGGCGTTGTTGACCCTAATGTGCATCCGTGGGTAGCAGAATCGTGGCAGCGCTGCCGCAAAATGAAACTTCCGCATGAGACGATGCCGAAAATTAATAAACTGAGCCGCGAAGAAATTGTTGAACATCAGAAAACTCATGAATTTATCGTAAAATATGTCGATGGCTTGTATGAACAGAGCAAGCAGCATTTTAACATTCATAATTTAAGCATGCTGCTGATTGATGAAGACGGCTATGTTATCAAAAACTATGCGCTGCCGTTTTTTCAGCGCGTAATTGAAGATATTCAGGGCATGCGCGTATTGGAAGAAGATGTTGGTACTTCCAGCATCAGCATTGCGCGCGAGCATAATGTGCCGTTTCTGATGTTCGGGCCGGAAATGTGGATTAAAGACAGCCATTCCGGCGATGCATGCAGCGCACCGATATGCGTCGACGGCAAAATCCGTTACATTATTTCTTTCTTCTCTCTGGACCAGAACGATTTGCCGTATGACCTTTTGTTGTCTCTGCTGCTGACCATGAAATATGCTATTGAGCAGCATTTGAAAATGCTGGAATACTGGAGCATCCAGAAAATGATGATGGAGGAACTGCCCGTTGCCGTTTACTGGATTGGCCAGGATGAAAAGCTGAAATACTGCAACAGCAATGCCAAACGCCGTCTGGAAGGTAAAGATAATCTGGAAGATGTGTTCCTGAACTATGAGCATATTCCCATTAAAAAGGCCTTGCAGGGTACGCCTACGCACCGCCGTGAAATTACCTGGATTACGCAGGACCGTACCTACGAAGATATTACAACCGTTATGCCTGTTAAGGTTGGCAGCGAAATTGAAAGCGCGCTTGTAATGAGCATGAGCATTGAGGATTTAAAAACCACCATTGCCCATGCAACCGGTTACAGTTCCCGTTACAGCCTGTACAGCATGGTTGGCGAAACAAGCGAGTTCCTTGCGTTGCAGCATAAAGCATCGCGCATTGCCCGCAGCGACAACAATATTCTGTTGCAGGGTGAACCCGGTACTGGTAAGCAGCGCCTGGCACATGGCATTCATCAGGCAAGCCCGCGTGCTGCCGCGCCGCTTATCGTAGTTAAATGTTCTAATGCGCCTATCAGCATGTTGGAAGAAGAATTTTTCGGCAGCGAGGATGGCGACCATCAGCCGACGGCAGGCAAACTGGAACTTTCCATGGGTGGTACGCTCTTCCTTGACGAAGTGGAAAAACTGCCAGTGGAAATGGGCGATAAGCTTGCCGACGCATTGAAAAACGGATTAATTAATAAAGAAACCGGCTTGCGCAAAAAACTTAATGTGCGCGTAATTGCTGCGTGTGATTCCAACCTGAAACGCCTGGCGGATAAAGGCTTGTTCTCCCGTGCGCTTTATGAGCTGGTTCTGGATACTACTATCCGCGTTCCGCCTTTGCGTGAACGCAGCAAAGATATTGAGGTTATTGCTGCGCATATTCTGGCAGAAATGTCTGCACAGCATAATTTATCGCCCAAACGCCTTTCTCAGGAAGCGCTTGAACTTTTGAAAAGCTGCAGCTGGCCCGGCAATATCAAACAACTGCAGGGTGTTATTGAGCAGGCATTTTTCCATACTCCCGGCAGTATTATTGAAGCGGAAAATATCAGGCTGCCCGGCGATAAAACTTTGGAAAAATCGTGGAAATACGATAAGGATGCCTTTATTGCGGCATGGAAATCTTCCGGCGGCAATATCAGTAAACTTGCCGGCATGCTGGATGTAAGCCGTGTAACGCTGTACCGTTATCTTAAAAAATATGATTTAACCCCTAAAACTGAAAAGAACAAATAATTATAGCGGCAGCATAGCGCTGCCGTTAATTTTTTACTTTCATATATGCCTGCTGCGATAAATTAGGCGGCAATAGTTTTTGTTTAAGGCGGATTGTGGTATAATTATAATGTTATAGAATGTTTTCAAACTTTTGTTAATACTTTACCAGCGAGGAGCGGAGTTATGAATAAAAAACTTTTGGCGGCCGTTTGCCTGGCAGCGGCAACAACTTTAAACACTGCATGGGCAGATGATTATACGACAGGCGACGGCAGATATGCTGAACCTGATTTTGACAGACAGCTTACGCAGGAACAGGCTGCAGCCGTTAAGGACGATAAGGATGTAACTGAAGTAAAAGACGGCGAAGAAAAAGCTGAGCCGATGCCGATAACAATGACCGGTGATTATGCAAGTTATGATTCCGTAAGCGGCGATTTTTTGGCTGAAGGCAATGTTGTAATTACGCAGGGCAATGAAACTTTAAAAACAGTGCAGGCTGTCGGCAATATGAAAACCGGTGATGTATGGCTGAAACAGGGCGGCACGCTTGTTGAACCCAATAGCGTAATGAACGGTGAATGGGTTTATTACAACTTTAATAATAAAACCGGCGAAATTAAACAAATAAATGGCAAGGGCGGCAAAGATTTCTTCCGTGCGCCGCATGCTACTATTTATCCGGACAGAATGGTTGTTGACCAGGGCGGTGAAATGACACGCTGCCCGGCAGTGGAACATACTCCCTGCCTTTTGATTACTGCAGAGACTTTTGAAATTTATCCGCATGAGAAAATGGTAGCGCATGACGTTAAGGTTTATGTTAAAGGCACGCATGTTTATTCTCGTGACACATGGGTAAATGAACTTGGAAAAGACAGTGGCGCCCGTATTATGCCTAGCATTGGCTATGACGGTGATGATGATAAAGGTACGTATATCAAAATAAAGTATGATTATGATATTGATGAAAATACCAATATTCATGCAGAATTGCCGTATTACAGTCAAGGACATTTTCGCCCTGTTTTTGAAGCTAAACATGATCAACGCAATTACTATATTACTTACCAAAGTGGTTGGGAAGAAGAGGATGATGAGTGGGTTGATAAAAAGAATGAGATAGGATTCTATTACAAACCGCACTATTTCATTGACGGTATTCCTGTTACTTATAGATTATATGCACACAGAGGCTTGTGGAAAAATGATGAGACAGGAAGGCAAAGCTGGCATACAGAATATGGCGCCTATTTAACTCATGACCGTATTTATCTGTTTGATAGCAAAAATACATTTCTTGATTTAACAATCGGTAAAAAATGGGTTAATGAAAGTTATACAGATGAAACCCGCTCTACAATGATGTATTACGGTACACTGGGTCAAAAACTTGGTAGTAAATGGAATGCATGGGTTGGTTACTATAGAGAAAAAGTTACAAGTGATTTGTATGATTTGGGTCAGCCGGATATGGAACGAGAACTGCGCAACGGCATCAGTTATAAACCGGATGACAGAAATACTTTCAGTATTATTAATCGTTACGACACTGGTAAACATGAAAATTATGAAACCATCTATACTTGGCAGCACCGTTTCTGCTGCTGGGCAATCAGTTTTGAATATGAACAGGAGCATTTTGACGGCGGCGACAGACAACTGAACATCCGTTATGAATTCCTGAACTGGTAATGAGGTGACTTATGGATATTATTAGAGAGCGTTTTGCCGAACATATTGCCATTGCGCAAAAAGTAGCTGAAAGCGCTATTGTGCAGCAGGTGGAAGATACTGCTGCTATTATCAAAAAAGCACTGGCAGATGGTCATAAAGTATTGTTCTGCGGCAATGGTGGCAGTGCTGCTGACAGCCAGCATTTGGCGGCAGAGTTTGTAGGACGTTTTCAAAAAGAACGTCAAGGCATTGCCGGTATTGCGCTGACGGTAGATACTTCTATTCTTACAGCTGTTGCCAATGATTACGGATATGAACGGGTATTTTCTCGTCAGGTTGAAGCATTGGGGCAGCCGGGTGACGTTTTGGTAGGCCTTTCTACCAGCGGCAACAGCAAAAATGTGCTGGCTGCTATTGCAGAAGCCAAAGTTAAAGGTATGAAATGCATTGGCATGACGGCAGAAGGCGGCGGCAAAATGAAAGATGAATGCGATATCTGCATTGCTGTTCCCTGCCCGGTAACAGCACGCGCACAGGAAATGCATATTTTAATCGGCCATATTATTTGCGAACTTGTGGATGGTGAATAAATGTCACAGTTAAGCTGTACCAATTTTTTGGCAGAAAAAATACAACAATTAAAAATTGCCGTTATTGGCGATGTTATGCTGGACCGCTATTTTTATGGTGAGGTTAAACGCATTTCACCCGAAGCGCCGGTGCCTGTTAACAAAGTAACGCGCATTACTTCCGTATTGGGCGGAGCAGCCAATGTGGCGGCTAACTTAGCTCATCTGGAATGCAAGGTATATGTAGGCGGCGTAACAGGCGATGATGAAAACCGTCATTTACTGGAAAAAATGATGGAAGAAGCCGGCATTGATTACAGCGGATTGATAAAATCAGATAAGCGTTCTACTATTACCAAAATGCGCATTTTGGGTGCTAAGCAGCAAATGCTGCGCCTTGATTTTGAAGAAGTTGGCGATTTGTTTGAAGATGAAACAAATCGGCTTTCCGACTGGCTGCTGGCATTAATTGATAATGGTTTGGATGGCATTGCTATTTCAGATTATGCCAAAGGTGTTTGCTCGCATAACTTTTTGCAATGGGTAATTACTACAGCCAATAAACATAAAATTCCGGTGCTGGTTGACCCGAAAGGCGCAGACTGGAACAAATATAAAGGCTGCACTTTTATTACGCCGAACTTAAAAGAAATGTGCGAAGCCGCGCATGAGGCGATTGATAATGAGGATGAACCTGTACTGCGTCTGGCGCGTGCTGCTGCACAAACTTATCAAATTAAAAACGTAGTTGTTACACGCAGCGAAAAAGGCATGACTCTTGCAGGGCAGCATGGTATGGTAATTAATGCACCAGCAACTGCGCTTGATGTTTTTGATGTATCCGGCGCAGGCGATACGGTTGCGGCAACTTTGCTTGCCGGTGCGGCAGGCGGCCTTGATTTACATGATGCCGTTTACATGGCTAACCGTGCGGCAGGCATTGTAGTAGGCAAGGTTGGCACATATCCTGTTCACCGTGATGAACTTTTAAAAGACCTGCTTGGCGAACAGCGCAAAGAAGGCTATGGCTACCGTACTTTGAGCTGGCAGGAAATTGAATCACTTGCCAATACATGGCGTGCCTGCGGAGAAAAAATTGTTTTTACCAACGGCTGTTTTGATATTTTGCATGTCGGGCATGTATCTTATCTGGAACAGGCAGCCCGCCTGGGCAAGCATCTTATTGTCGGTTTAAACACAGATGCTTCCGTAAAACGGCTGAAAGGCGAAACCAGACCGCTTAACCACGAACTGGATAGGGCGCGCGTGCTGGCGGCGCTTGCATGTGTCGATGCGGTAGTGCTGTTTGGTGAAGATACGCCTACTGAACTCATAAAGAAAATCCGCCCTGATATTTTGGTTAAGGGCGGCGATTATAAACCGGAAGAAGTCGCAGGGCGCGAATACGCCGGCGAAGTACAAATTATTAAATTTGAAGACGGTTATTCTACAACCGGGCTTTTGGAAAAAGTGGCACAGCTTGTAAAGGAGGGCAAATTATGATTATTGTAACCGGCGGTGCCGGATTTATCGGCAGTAACATTGTAAAAGGTTTGAACGAGCGCGGACGTGACGATATTTTAGTTGTCGATAACCTTACCAACATGGTTAAATTTAAAAATATCCAGGGTTTGAAGGTTATGGATTATATGGACAAGATTGATTTTGCCGAAGCTCTGAAAGCAGGCAAATTTGCCCATGAAAAAATTGACGTTATTTTCCATGAAGGCGCCTGCAGCGATACAATGGAATACAACGGCAAATATATGATGCAGAACAATTTTGAGTACACCAAAAACCTGATGCATTTTGCCATGGACAGAAAAATTCAGATGATTTACGCATCTTCCGCTTCTACTTACGGCAGCGGTGCACATGGCTTCAGTGAAAAACCGGAATGTGAAGAAGCATTGAACGTCTATGCTTTTTCCAAACTGTTTTTTGATAATTATGCACGCCGTTATTTTGATAAAATGGACAGCCAGCTTGTAGGCCTGCGTTATTTTAACGTATATGGACCGCAGGAAAACCACAAAGGCAAAATGGCGTCTATGGTATTCCAGATGTATAACCAGTGGAAAGCTGAAGGCAAAGTTAAACTGTTTGAAGGCATTGACGGCTACGGCAATGGCGAACAGACCCGTGATTTTATTTATGTTAAAGACGTTGTTAAGGTTAACTTCTTCTTCTGGGATCATCCGGAACTGCGCGGCGTTTATAACTGCGGCACGGGTCATGCACATACCTTCAACACTTTGGCTAAAGGCGTACTGAAGCATTTTGGCAGCGGTACTTTGGAATATATTCCGTTCCCGGATGTTCTGCGCGGCAAATACCAAAGCTATACTCAGGCCGACCCGACTAAACTTTTGGAAGCAGGCTATGACGGCGGCTTTACCGATGTAGATGAAGCAGTTGCTGAATACTGCGCACTTTTGGATAAAACCGGCGGGTACTATACCTATGAAGCTTAAAGCAGCATTTTTTGACCGCGACGGCGTTTTAAACGTTGATAAATCCTATTTGCATAAAATTGAAGAACTGGAATGGATTGACGGTGCCAAAGAAGCATTGGCATATTTAACCCGAAATGGTTACACAATTTTTGTGGTAACAAACCAGAGCGGCATTGCCCGTGGTTATTATACTGTTGCCGATATGGAAAAGCTGCATAGCTTTATGGCGCAGGAAATAGCGGAGGCAGGCGGTAAAATCGAAAAGTTTTATTACTGCCCGCATCTGCCCGGCGGAAAGGTAGCAGAATTCGCTGTTGAGTGCGATTGCCGCAAACCGAAGCCGGGGCTGATTTTGCGCGCCTTTGAAGAATATGATATTGATAAAGATACAGCTTTTTTAATCGGTGATAAGCCGCGTGATGTAGAATCTGCAGAAGCGGCAGGCATTAAAGGTTACCTGTTTGAAGGCGGCAATTTATTAAACTTTGTTAAAGAGATAGTTTGAGATGGAATACAAAAATATTTTACTTATTAAAATGAGCTCACTGGGTGATATACTGCATTCTCTGCCGTTTGCGGCTGCTTTGCGGGGCAGGTTTCCCCATGCTAAAATAACGTGGCTTGTGCACCCGCAGTTTGCCGGCTTTTTGCCAGATCCGCCTGTTGTTGACGAGGTTATTTATTTTGATAAGGTAAAATTTAATAAAATGAATCTGTGTGACAAGCTGCATTATTTTAAGGAAATGCGCGCTCTTTTGCACAGTAAGCATTTTGATTTGGTCATTGATTTACAGGGGCTGTTTAAAAGCGCAGTGCTGGCAGCCATCAGTGGGTGTTCCTACCGTATAGGTTATTGTGAAATGCGTGAGGGCAGTAAATTTATCAGCCGCCCTATAACCGGTGAACACAAAAATGACCATGTTATTGAGCGCTATCTTGATGTTGCCCGCTATTTAGGCGCAGAAGTTGATAAAATAGAGTTTCCTTTGCCTGATTTAACTAAAGAAAGCAAGGCAGTGGCTGAAAAATTACAGACTAAAGGTTTGCAGGGTGAATACGTTGTTATGGTGCCGGGCGCGCGTTGGGAAACCAAGGTGTGGCCGCCGGAAAATTATGCCAGACTTGCGGAAATGATTATTAATGACGGCAAAAGCGTAGTGCTGGCAGGTGGTCCTGATGATGCGCCTAAAGGCCAAAAAATAGAAGAACATTGCCAATCTGATAAATTGATAAATTTAATTGGACAGACTTCGCTGCGCGAACTTGCTGCACTGATTAAAGACAGTATTTTTTATATCAGCGGCGATACAGGACCTTTGCATTTTGCGGCGGCGCTTAAAAAGCCGCTTATTGCCATGTATGGCCCTACTAAGGCAGACCGCACCGGTCCTTACGGCAGCGAAAACAGTACGGTTATTATCAGTCCTGCAAAATGTGCTGGCTGCCTGAAAAAACATTGCAGTGACTGGCACTGTATGTATGACATAACGCCGGAAGCTGTGTTTGAGCATTATACCAAAAAGCGTGGGGAGATGAATTAAATGGTTGAACTGAACGGAAAGAAAATACTGGTTACCTTTTTAATGCATCTGGGCGATTTAACGCTGACAACGCCGTTTATTCACGCTTTGCGCAAAGCCGCGCCGGACAGCCATATCACCATGCTGGTGGATGAAAAGCTGAAAGACGTGGTGCTTTTTAACCCGTATCTTGACGAAGTTATTACGATTGATAAAAAAGGGCGCGACAACAGCATTCTGGCGCTTATTGCCTGTGCACGCCAGTTAAGCAAGCATAATTTTGACGTGCTGATAAACTTGCACCCTAACGAAAGATGCTCTTTCATTGATGCTTTAACCAGTGTTAAACTGCGTACAGGCACTACGCACAGCATTTTTAAATGGCGTTGGGATGTTTTTACGCCGCTTGACCGCAGCATGCACGCAGCAGATATGTATCTGGATGTATTGAAACAGCTTGGCGTTAATGATTTGAGCAATAATGGGCTGGAAATATTCCCGGGCGAACGCCATATTGCAGAGGCTGATGCTTTTTGGAAAGAACACGGAGTAACCGGTGAAGATAAATTGATAGGTTTTAATATTGGCAGTGCCGTTGTTACTAAACGCTGGGCACCGGAACGTTTTGCTCAGGTTGCTGACCATTTTGCCAACAGCGGATATAAAGTTGTATACTTTGGCGGCGCTATGGATGAAGAAATGGTGCAGGATGCTGTAAGCCATATGAAAACAGAACCTGTTATAGCGACAGGCGCATTTGGCATTGGCGGACTTGCTGCGGCTATGCGCAGATGCAGCCTTATTATTACTAACGACAGCGGTCCGATGCATGTTGCCATCAGCCAAAAAGTGCCTATTGTGGCAATGTACGGACCAAGTAATCCCAAACTGTATGGACCTTATACTAAAGATGCAATTATTGTAACCGCGCAGCCGCCATGTTTGGGTTGTGCAGACGGCATGAAGCATAAATGCAGTGATATGCAGTGCATGACCCGCCTCACCGTAGCGCAGGTTATCGAAGCTGCAGAAAAAATGTTGGAAAAACATAAAAAATAAAGAGGCTAAAAATGCAAAGATTCCAGATTTTCTGGCATAATTTACAACAAGACTTAAAAGTATTTTTATATTTCATCATCCTGTTCAGCGTTTTCAGGCTGGCTTTTATGGGTATTTTTAATACTTATCTGGCTTCCTGTTCGTGGCAGGATATTTTTCTGTGCCTGTGGTATGGTTTCAGGCTGAGCTTAAAAACAGCAGGCATAGTTATGCTTATAGGTGCAGTATTTGCAACTATACCGCAGCTTATTTTCTTAAAATGGCCGGCAGAATGTATAAGAAAAATTTGCAGTGCTGCTGCCGTTATTGTATTTACTATTGCTTTTTTTGCACGCATTCCCTATTTTGAAATTTTTAACTCCGGTTTCAATATAATGCTGATTAACGGAGCGCATGATGACTGGGGTGCGATTATAAATACAGCAGTTAACGAATACGGCTTGCTTTGGCGTTTACCATTGGCATTATTGTCAGCAGGCTTCTTGGTTTGGCTGTTGTTTAAGATTCTGGAAATGCAAACACGCCTAGCACAGATTGCCGGGCGTAAAAAATTGTGGATTGCCATATTACGTATAGTTATTGTGCTGCCAATCTTTTTTGTGTTTGTTCGTTACGGGGGGGCATTTGATTACGCTCATTCTATAAACTGGGAAAGTGCCGAGCGCTTAAAATCTGCATTTTTAAACGAAAACATACTTGATGACGGGCAGGCATGCTACCGTGTTTATAAAATTTATAAAGAACAGAAAAAACTGACCAATGTTAATATTTCAACGGAAGAAATCTGCAAAGACATAATGATTTTGGGCGGTAATCCTCAGGCAAATACGATAGAAAATGCCTTTAAGCGTCAAGTTGCCGCACCTAAGCTGGCTAAACAGCCGGACAACGTAATTATAATTTTAGGTGAAAGCTATGCCTTGTGGCCGATGCTGCCTAAATATCAACTCATGGGCCTGGCTGATGAAGCGCTGCGCATGGCAAGCAGTGAAAACAGCTGTGCCACTGCTTTGATGCTGGCACACGGCAGCGGTACTATGCCTGCCGTCAACGGTTTTGTAACAGGCCTTGCCGAAGCAGGATTAACAGAAGAAACAGTGCCGGAAAGCTATAAAACCAAATATGGTACGGGCATTGGACAAATTATGAAGGATGCCGGTTATACAACAGTATTTTGGTATGGTGGTATGCCGTCATGGCGAGATATAGAAAACTATGTACTGGCACAAAACTTTGATGAATGTTACTGCGCCAGCGATTTTCATTACGAAGGCGGCAATGCGTGGGGATGTCCGGATAAAACACTGTTTAACAGAGTTTACGAATATATTGACGCTCATCCTAAACAAAAAACTTTCCATATTATTTTAACAACCAGCAACCATCCGCCTTATACTATTGATTTAGTAGCAGAAGGTTTTGATAAAAATAAAGTTTTAAAAAATTTGCCAGATAATATTGCCTGTGACGAAGAAACTATTACAGAACTTGGACATATTTGGTATGCAGACATGGCTATGGGTGGCTTTATACGCCGCACAGAAAAAATAAAACCGGACACTTTGTTTGTAGTGACTGGCGACCATGCGGAGCGCTTTACTTTCAGCAAAGATGTTGATGATAAAACTTATTCGGCAATTCCATGTATTATTTATGGGCAGGGTGTGCAGAAAAACTGGCTGGCAAATAACGCGACAGGCTGCGCTATGCAGATATTGCCGACAGTTGCGGAAATAGCAGGCAAACCGAACATGCAGTACAGCAGTATATTGCCGAGCCTGTTTACAAACGATAAGCCTGTATTTAATCACCGTTTCTATGCATGGAACGATAAAATTTATGACCTTAACGCAAAAGCTCCCGAGACTGTTAAAGACCGCTCTGATGCAGCAAAGAAAATAACAGCTTGGAGAGTGGTGAGGGGAAGTAAGATTGATTAAAATGTGTTATAATTATAAAAATTGACTTTGTTGGAGATTCTAATATGAAATTATTAACAATTGTGATTTTAACTAAAAATGAAGAAAAGAATATCCAGCAAGTTATAAAAAATGCACAAAGATGTGCAGATGAAATTTTAGTTGTTGATTCTGGTAGTATAGATAAAACAGTAGAAATATCTGAACTGAATGGAGCTAAAATTGTTTTTCGGGCTTGGGATAATGATTTTTCTGCACAACGCAATTTTGCTTTAAAGCATGTAACTACTCCATGGGTTTTATATTTAGATGCTGATGAGTTTCTTGACGAAGAATTAATTAGTTCCATTAAGAATGCGGTGGCTAAAAATGAATGTAAACAATATTCCTTAATGCGCCGCATACATGCTTTTGGTTTTGAGTATAAACATGGAATTTTTAAGCCTGATGAAGTTTTGCGTTTGTTTAAAGCAGATAAAGTAAAATGGGAAAATAAAGTACATGAGCGTCCTGTATGTAATTTTCCCAAAGAGCGGCTTAAAGGTTTTATAGAACATTATACATATGAAAATTGGCAAGACTGGTGGGATAAAGCTGGACACTACACAACTATATGGGCAGAGGATGCTTATTCCAAAAATAAAAAAGTAAGTGTTGGAGCAGCTTTTTTCCATGCTTTTTATGGATTTTTGCGAGCGTATATTATCCAATTAGGTTTCTTGGATGGTTGGAGCGGTTTATATTCCAGTTTGCAGCATTTTATTTATACTTTAATTAAATATTTAAAATTATATGAGTTAAATAAAAAAAGCAGCCAATAAAATTGGATGCTTTAAAATATATTATTGCATAATATCAGCTATTTGTTTAATTAAAGTGGATAATTCATAATTTTCTTTTACTTTTTTATGCCCATTATAAGCGATTCTATGCCTTATATCAGGATGTTTTATATAATAATCAATTTGTCTGATTAAATCTTTGGTTGTTTTATATTCAACTAAATCTTGATTGTTTTTTAAGAGAGTTTTATCTATATGTCCTTCATCTATAATTTCAAATGCTTTGCAGCCTAATAATTCAAAAGTTCTGGGGTTTGGACCGGTATGCATTCCGGAATGTGTAGCAACATGAATATTAAGACAAATTTTACTGCTATTGTATAAATTTGTTAGTTCTTCTCCTAAAATTGGGCGGTTTGTAATGTATTTCATTAAGTGAGGATATTTATATTTGTATTTTAAACGACGAACAAGTAATTTTGGTAATAGCAAAATACTTGGAATATGAAAAAGCTGTATGCTGGTGAAAACTGTAAATTTTAAGTTATTCTCAGAAACATATTTTGCCACTTCTTCAAGAACATTAAGACGGTGTTTATCTAATCGTCCAACAAAGCATAAATCATATAATTTTTCAATATTATCATTTGGCTTATAAACTTCGCTATCAGAACCTAATGGTAAAAATTTTATAAATTTATTTGGCTTAAATTCAATTAGTGAATCAGAGGGTTCATAAGAAAAAATTTCATCATAATAATGCATATGTTCTAATGCTTTATCACACCATCTTATTGAATCGACACAATACATAATTAATGGTATATTGTGCTGATTGCAGTATTGTAAAAATTCTTCATTCATACGGCTGTTATTTAAAACAAATACATAGTCTGGTTTAAAGTTTTCAGCAGCTTCTATATAAGCAATATTTTGGCGATGAAAAAAATCTGTTAAAAATTTTTGCCTGAAAAATCTTTTTTGAATACGGTTTTGGTCTTTAAATTTAATATATTCTGGTTCTAAAATATCAAATCCAAGTTTTTCAAAACAAATTTTTATAGATTTTGAATATAATAAAATACCAGGTGTGCCTATATATAGGAGCTTTTTTTTCATAAAATTGTACCTCTTTGTTTGTGTTATATATTAACGATATCATAAAATGTACTTTTTGAAAAGGAGAGATTTTAATGAAAGGCATAATTTTAGCAGGTGGCAGCGGAACGCGTCTTTACCCGCTGACGATGGTAACAAGCAAGCAGTTACTGCCAATATATAATAAGCCAATGATTTTTTATCCGTTGTCTACACTAATGCTTGCTGGTATCAGAGAAATTTTAATAATCTCTACGCCGCATGATTTGCCTAATTTTGAAAAACTTTTTGGAAATGGTGAAAGATACGGACTTAAATTGAGCTATAAAGTTCAGCCATCTCCTGATGGTTTGGCACAGGCTTTTATTTTGGGTGAAGAATTTGTTGGCAATGATAGTTGTGCACTTATTTTAGGCGATAATATTTTTTATGGTGCTGGTTTAAGTAAATATTTAAAGCAGGCTGCCGATAATAAAAATGGAGCAACTGTTTTTGGATATTATGTAGATGATCCGGAACGTTTTGGTGTTGTTGAATTTGATGAATCAGGCAGGGCTATATCTATAGAAGAAAAACCAGCTGTGCCGAATAGCAATTACGCTGTTACTGGTTTGTATTTTTATGATAACAACGTATGTAAATATGCTAAAACACTTAAACCTTCTGCACGTGGTGAATTAGAAATTACAGATTTAAATAATATATATTTGCAAAATGACAATTTGAATGTAATTACTTTAGGCCGTGGATATGCATGGCTTGACACAGGGACAGTCGATAGTTTAAACGAAGCTGCAGAATTTGTAAAAGCCGTAGAAACAAGAACAGGCATACCAATTGCAGTTCTTGAAGAAATTGCTTATAACAACGGCTGGATAACGAAAGAGCAACTTTTAGAAAGTGCTGAAAAATATGGTAAAGCTCCTTATGGGCAATATCTTAAAAAAGTGGCAGAAGGCAAAATAAAATATTAAGAAGGTAACATAAAATGAAAATAACTAAAACAAAACTTGAAGGTGTAGTAATAATAGAACCTGATGTATTTGGTGATAATCGCGGATTTTTTATGGAAAGCTGGAACAAAAAGAAAATGGCTGAAGCAGGTTTGAACTATGATTTTGTTCAGGATAATCATTCTAAAAGTACGGTAAAAGGCACGCTTCGCGGCATACACTTTCAAAAAGGCGATAAAGCACAGGCTAAACTAGTGCGTTGCGTAAAAGGTGCAGTGTTTGATGTTGCGGTAGATTTGCGCAAAAACAGCCCTACATTCAAACAATGGGTTGGCGTAGAACTTAGCGAAGAAAATAAAAAGCAGCTTTTAATACCGCGCGGTTTTGGACATGGTTTTGTAACTTTAACGGACGATGTTGAATTTTTATATAAAGCCGATAACTATTATGCACCTGAAGCCGATGCAGGTATACGTTGGAATGATCGTGAAATTGGCGTTGAATGGGGAATAGAGAACCCTATTTTGTCGGAGAAGGATAAGAAAAATCCGTTTTTGAAAAATGCAGAAATTTTTGAATGAGGAATTAAAATGCAAAAAAGAATTCTAACAATGTTTTGGTATGATGATGCTGGAGAAGTGCATTTATATAAAGATGTTGGTGGAATACCTTACGCTTTAGCTAAATATTGTGGATGGAAAGCTACTTTTGCTTATAATGATGCTAATGGAGTTATTCATAATGAAGATTATGAAAGATATGTAAAACTTGACAGAATTAGGTTTCCTAAAATTTTAGAAAAACTTAAATTGCGTTATATTAAATATTTTCAGGTTATAAAATATGTTTATTTTAATGCACATAAATATGATGTTATAAATTTTTATCATAATCATAAGTTTATAAATTTTTTATGTTGGTTAGCTAAAAAACGAAATACTAAAATTATAACTTACGTTAAATTAGATATGAGTAAGATTGGTTTTGAAAAAGAAATAAATAAAAAAACAGGTAAGATTTGGAAATATACAGATATATTTACAGTTGAAACAAAGAAATATGTCTATCCTCTTAACAAAATAAATAGATTTGGAGGTAGAGTAAAATATTTGCCAAATGGTTTTTTTTCAGATTTAGTTGATATTGATTTAAGTAGCATAAAAAAAGAAAAAATTATTTTAACTGTAGGCAGGTTAGGTACATATCAAAAAAATACGGAGTTATTGATAGAAGCACTTTGTTACATTGAAGATATGTTAAATAATTGGCAAATTTATTTGGTTGGACCTATAACTAAAGAATTTAAAGATTGGCTAAATAAAAAATTAATTAATCATAAATTGTTGAAAGAGAAAATTATTATTACCGGAAATATAACAGATAAAAATGAATTATATAAATTATATGCAAAGTCAAGTATATTTGTTTTGCCTTCTAGATATGAATCATGGGGGCTTGTTATTATTGAAGCAATGCATTTTAAAAATTATACTATTGTGTCTAATTGTTGTGATGCATTTGAGGAATTTTTAATAAATGGAAATTGTAAATATGGAACAATAGTTGCAAATAATAATGTGGAGAAATTCGGAGATGCTATTAAAGATAGTCTCATAAACATACAATATTCAAAAGAAATGGCAAACTATGGATCTTATTTTGTTAATGAATATTTTGATTGGAAAATAATTTCTAAAAGATTAGAAGAATATTTAATGATTAAAAATAATTGAGAATGAGGAGATCGTTATGAAACTCATTATTACAGGCGGGGCCGGGTTTATTGGCAGTAATTTTATATATTATGAGCTTAAGCAGCATACGGGGGACGAATTTATTTGTTTGGATAAGCTGACTTATGCAGGAAATTTAAGTAGCTTAAAGAATGCGATGCAGCAGCCTAATTTTAAGTTCGTGAAAGGCGATATTGCCGACCGTGATTTTGTTTACAGTTTGTTTGAAGCAGAAAAACCTGACGTTGTTGTAAACTTTGCGGCGGAGAGCCATGTTGACCGCAGCATTTTAGAGCCGGAACTATTTTTGAAAACCAATGTTATTGGCACGGGTGTGCTGATGGATGCCTGCCGCAAGTATGGCATTAAGCGTTACCATCAGGTGAGTACGGACGAAGTCTACGGCGATTTGCCGCTTGACAGACCTGATTTGTTTTTTACGGAAACAACGCCGTTGCATACCTCAAGCCCGTATTCAGCTTCTAAGGCCAGTGCGGATTTATTGGTTTTGGCATACCATAGAACTTATGGCTTACCGGTGACGATATCCCGTTGCAGCAATAACTATGGTCCTTATCACTTTCCCGAAAAGTTAATTCCGTTGATGATTATCAATGCTCTGCATGATAAAGCGCTGCCGGTATACGGTGACGGCGCTAACGTGCGCGACTGGCTGTATGTGGAAGACCATTGCAGCGCGATTGACTTAATTATCCACTATGGGCGGGAGGGCGAAATTTATAATGTTGGCGGGCACAACGAAAAGAGTAATTTAGATGTAGTGAAGATTATTTTAAAAGCATTGGGCAAGAGCGAAGATTTAATTACCTTTGTAAAAGACCGCCCGGGGCATGACAGGCGTTATGCTATTGACCCGGCAAAGATACGCAACGAACTTGGCTGGCTGCTGCAGACAAAGTTTGAGGACGGCATTGCCAAAACTATTGAGTGGTATTTAGCTAATAAAGACTGGTGGCAGGAAATAATCAGCGGAGAATATCAGAAGTATTACGAAAAAATGTACAGCGGAAGATAAAATAAAAGCACCTGTGAGGCAGAACCTCGTCAGGTGCTTTTTGGTTGCATTAATCCCATCTGTTTAAAATGTCTTTAATAATTTCTTTTTCGCTTTTGCGGCGCTTTTTTTCAAAGTTACGGTAGTTGTTGTCGCGATGGTCGGTAGAGTAATCCGCATAGTCAAAATCATCGTAGTCGCGCTCATAACTGCGGTTATAATCGCCGTGCCCGTCATCAAACAGCAGCGGCATAATGTTTTGCTCAGGGTGCGTATAGTTACAGCTTAGCATGGCAGCCTCCTTAAAACTTCTGTTATTGATAGTATAACTTTAAATTTTTATTTTGTAAAATTTAGTTGGTTTTGTGCTATAATAAATATGAAGGTTCTTGTAATTATTATTAGTTAGGTCTTAGTGCAGAAAGGAGCAGTTATGGCAAAGTATCAGTGCACCGTATGCGGTTATATTTTTGATGAAGCAAAAGAAGGCAAAGCTTTTGCAGAACTGGGAGCCTGCCCGGTATGCGGCATGGCGCCGGAAAAATTTATAAAACTTGAAGATGAAAAAGCGCCTCAGGCAGATGTTAAGGAAATGGCGGGAACCAAAACCGAAGAAACCAGCCTTGCTTATGACAGCGCATATTACCGTGTTGACCCGGGCTGCCGTTATATGGAAGAAATTCACCAGATGGCAATGACCGGTAAATCAATCATCGGCGCAATGGGCACACAGATGAAAATGCCTGATTGGGACGATGTTTTAATTTTGGGCAATCAGCTTAATCCTCCGCCGCTGAATGACGATGAGCCGGTAACTACCATGACTATTATCGGCAAAAACGCCAAACGTCCTATGATTATTGATAGTCCTGTATTTATTTCGCACATGTCTTTTGGCGCGCTTTCCAAAGAAACCAAAATTGCTTTGGCACGCGGCAGCGCAATGGCAAAAACTGCCATGTGCAGCGGCGAGGGCGGCATTTTGCCGGAAGAACGCGCCGAAGCCTACAAATATATTTTTGAGTACATTCCTAATTTATACAGCGTAACGGCAGAAAACCTTAAAAACGCCGATGCTATCGAAATCAAAATCGGGCAGGGCACGAAACCCGGTATGGGCGGGCACCTGCCGGGCGAAAAGGTAACGCCGGAAATTGCCGCTATCCGCAATAAGCCGCTGGGCAAAGATATTATCAGCCCGTCCAAGTTCCCGGATGTGAATACCAAAGAAGATTTGAAGGCACTGGTTGATAAGCTGCGTGAAGAATCTGACGGACGCCCGATTGGCATTAAAATTGCCGCCGGCAAAATTGAAAAAGATTTGGAGTTCTGCGTTTTTGCAGAGCCGGATTTTATTACGATTGACGGGCGCGGCGGCGCAACGGGAGCAAGTCCGCAGCTTGTAAGGGATAGCACCAGTGTACCGACTTTATATGCTTTGTACCGTGCACGTAAATATCTGGATAGCGTAAAATCAGATATCGCACTTGTTATTACCGGCGGTTTGCGTGTATCGAGCGATTTTGCCAAAGCAATAGCCATGGGAGCAGATGCAGTTGCTATTGCCAGTGCGGCGCTGATTGCCGCAGCCTGCCAGCAGTACCGTATTTGCGGCACCGGCAAATGCCCGGTTGGCATAGCTACGCAGGATGAGGAACTGCGCAAACGCCTTAAAATTGATGCGGCAGCGCAGCGTGTAGCTAACTTTTTAACTTGCTGCAATAACGAGCTTAAAACTTATGCACGCATTACCGGCCACAAAAATGTGCATGATTTAAACACCGGCGATTTGTGTACAATTAATAAGGAAATTTCTGATTATACAAATATACCTCACGCTTAAAATTAAAATCCGGCTTTAATGCCGGATTTTTTATGCCTAAGGCTTGCAATATTTTGCTTTTTACGATATTATAAAGCGTATGCTGTTTTATGTATAAAGTTAAACATAATATTTTAAAATTATATTTTACGGCTTTGTAACAGCAGCGCATAATTTTACAAAACTTTGCCTGTTTGATGTTGACTGCTTAGTCAAAAATGCTGGCGGACAAACGGCAGGCGTGGTATAATATTTCTATAAGTTATTTTGAGGAGATAGACGATGCCGCAGTTAATGACAAAAGAAGAAATCCACGAATTCGGGCTTCAGATTTTAAGCCGTTACCTTGAGGCTAACGCTTATGAAATTGAAATGATGCATCCCAATATGCAGATGTTTCCGCATGTAATAGCCAAAAAGAACGGTCAGTTGGTGTTTATTATTGCGGCAACGGATGTTTACCCGAACAAGGGCAGTTTCAGCGACAGCGAAAAGGCTGCGCTGTTGGAAAACGCCGCCAAGTTTGATGCACAGGCTGCCTGCGCTTATTTGGGCATTGCCAATGCCGAAGGCGCAAATAACAAGGATAAGGAACTGTGCGGCAAAGCATATAAAGATGCTAACTTTTTAACTGATTTCAGCGGTTTGGAATTTATTTATTTTAAAGACTGAGGTGACGGCATGGATTTGATTAAAGTTGATACCGAAAAATGTATTAAATGCGGGCTTTGCGTGCAGGCTTGCCCGTCCTGTATTTTATCCATGGGAGAAAACGGCCCCAAATGCGATTTTGACCGCGGCTGCATGAGCTGCGGGCATTGTGTTGCCATTTGCCCCAAAGGAGCGCTTGACAACAAATATGCGCCCCTGGAAAAACAGGAGACGATTCCTATGCCGGTGCTGGATAGCGAAACGGCCTACAACTTTTTGCGCATGCGCCGCAGCGTGCGTTTGTATAAACCGCAGGCTCCTACCGATGAAGATTTGACCAAAATGCTTGACGTATGCCGCTATGCGCCGACGGCAGGCAATTCTCAGGGACTTTATTATATCGTTATCCGCGACAGGGAAACCATTAAAAAAATTGCCGATGCTACTGCCGAATGGATGCAGCAGGAAATTGATGCCGGCAGCAGCGACAAACGCTATTTTACAACCGTGCTGCGTGCTTATAATGACCGCGGCCAGGATATCATTGCGCGCAATGCGCCGTGCCTTGTTTTTGCAACGGCAAAACGCCTTAACCGCACTGGCGTAAGCAATGCGGAGCAGGCATGGGCTTATGCAGAACTTTTTGCGCCGACCATTGGGCTTGGCACAACCATTGCAGGCTTTATTCAAACCTGCGGCATTGCAGGCTACCAGCCGCTCTTGGATTTGGTTGGCGTGCCGCCGAAGTTTAAAATCTGCGGTACTTTAATGGTAGGCTACCCCAGAGTTAAGTTCCAGCGTTTGGTAGAACGTCAGCATTTAAAAGTTGAATTTAAATAATACTTAAAAATTATTAACGGTACAGCTAAAGAAGTTGTACCGTTTTTTGTTACTTATGCAACAGTTTTGGTGCTAAAAATAAATAATTTTCTAAATTTACAGTTAATTAAAGGAGATATTAATTTTTTGCAGAAATAAAAACTCAATAATGTTTACAAACAAGGGGGAATATGTATGAAAGAGTATACCGGCGATAGAATTCGCAACGTGGCCATTGTGGGTCATGGTGGAGCAGGAACGACATCTGTTACGGAAGGCCTGCTGTACCGTTCCGGTGCAATTACCAGAATGGGCAAGGTTGAAGATGGAGCTACCACCACTGACTACGAACCGGAAGAAATTAAACGCGGCGTTTCCGTAAACGCTACTTTGGCACCGGTTGAATGGCGCGATACGAAAATTAACTTTATCGATACCCCGGGCTTTGCTGATTTTGTTGCCGAGGTTAAAGGCGCATTCCGTGCAGTTGACAGTGCGCTGATTGTTGTCTGCGCAACCAGCGGCGTACAGGTTGGCACCGAGCAATGCTGGAAACTGGCAGAAGAAGCACATCTGCCGCGCATAGTTTTCGTAAACAAAATGGACCGTGAAAATGCTGATTTTGACAGCATTTTGGATAACCTGCGCGCCAAAATCGGTAAACGCGTACTGCCTTTGCAGCTTCCTTTGGGCAAAGAGTCTGATTTCTGCGGCGTTATCGATATTTACAAAATGAAGGCGTATAAAGCTAACGGCAACGATTCCATTGAAATGGACATTCCGGAAGAATATATGGAAGCTGCCAAAGAAGCGCATGAAAAAATGGTGGAAGCAGCAGTTGAGGCTGACGATGACTGTATGATGCGCTATCTCGAAGGCGAAACCATCAGTGATAAGGAAATTATGGACTGCCTTATCAAAGGTATCCGCCAGGCTATTATTTTCCCGGTACTGTGCGGCAGCGCATATAAAGATATCGGCCTTGGCCGTGTAATGAACGCTATTATCGATTATACCTATCCGGCAATTTTGAACGACTTCGTTGTTACCAATCCGGAAACCGGCGAAGAAGAAGTACGCGATGCCAACGCACCGATGGCAGCTTTGGTATTTAAAACAACGTCCGACCCGTTTGTTGGCCGTCTGAGCTTCTTCAGAGTTTTCAGCGGCAGCATTAAGAGCGACAGCATGGTTTATAACGCCAGCCGCGAAAAAGAAGAACGTTTTGGTACCGTATTTACCATGCGCGGCAAAACACAGATTCCGATGAAAGAAGTTGTTGCAGGCGATATCGGCGTAACTACCAAATTGCAGTTTACAGCAACCGGCGACACTTTGAGCGATAAAAATTCCCCGGTACTTTTCAAACCTATCGCATTCCCCCTGCCTATGTATACACGCGCTATTTACGCCAAAAAGAAAGGCGAGGAAGAAAAGATTGCTTCGGCGCTTAACCGCCTGATGGACGAAGACCCGACCATTATCGTTACCAGAAACACCGCAACGAAAGAAACTTTAATCAGTGGTATGGGCGACCAGCATATTGAAATTATTATGGAGCGCATGAAACGCAAATTCGGCGTGGAAGCAGACCTGCGCGCACCGATTGTTGAATACCGCGAAACTATCCGCGGCACCGCAACCAATGTTGAAGGCAAACATAAGAAACAATCCGGCGGACACGGGCAATACGGCCATGTTGTTATTACCATGGAACCGCTGCCGCCCGGAAGCGGATTTGAGTTCGTTGATAAAATCTTCGGCGGCGCTGTACCGCGCCAGTACATTCCGGCTGTAGAAAAAGGCATGCGCGAATCTATGGAACATGGCGTTCTGGCAGGTTATCCGGTAGTTGATATCAGAATTACCCTGACAGACGGTTCTTACCATACCGTAGACTCTTCGGAAATGGCATTTAAGATTGCTTCCAACATTGCCTTTAAAAAAGCTATGGAAAGCGCAAGGCCTGTTTTGATGGAGCCTGTTTACAACCTTGATGTATACTGCGCTGAAAGCATGATGGGCGACGTTATCGGCGACCTGAACAGCAAACGCGGCCGCATTCTTGGCATGCAGAGCCTTGAAGACGGCATGGGCTGCATTAAAGCACAGGTGCCTTATGCAGAAATTACCGAATATGCTGTTGACCTGCGTGCTCTTACCCAGGGCCTTGGCACTTTTGAAATGAAGTTTGACCATTACGAAGATGTGCCGCAGAAGATGGCAGAAAAAATTATTGCTGAAAGCAAAGAACAGTAGTAAAATTTAATAACCGGCAGATTTGTAATCTGTACTGACGCCGCCGCTTTTATACGGCGGCGTTTTTAACTGGAGTATGATATATGCTGTATTTAAAAAGTTTTACTTTTCCTTCTGACGGGGAAGAGTTCGATTTTATTATTAACATCAAGGAAAAATGTTACAGTTCGTTTTATCCGTTTAAAATTTTATCGCAGCGCGGGGTAGACCGGCTTGATTTTGAACCGGTAACAATTTTGTACGGCAGCAACGGCTGCGGAAAAACAACGGCTTTAAATGTCATTGCCGGAAAACTGAAACTAATGCGCGAAACTAGGCCTAACAGCAGCAGCTTTTTTGGTGATTATCTTGACTTGTGCGGCTATACTTTAAAAGGGTTAAACCTGCCGCCGCAAAGCAGAATTATTACAAGCGATGATGTTTTTGATTTTATGCTGAACCTGCGCAGCCTTAATGAAGGCATTGATGAAAAACGCAGCGAGTTGTTTGCGGAATATCAAAATATAAAAGCTGACGATAACGGTAAATTCCGTCTGCGCAGCCTTGATGATTATGAAAAACTGAAAAAACTTACAGCAGTGCGCCGCAATACGCAGTCGATGTTTGTTAAGCGCAGTATAGGCGTTAACGTGCGGGAGCAATCTAACGGTGAAAGTGCCTTTATGTATTTTGCACAGAAAATAGAAGAAAACGCGCTTTATCTTTTAGATGAACCGGAAAACAGCCTGTCGCCGCAAAAGCAAATAGAATTGGTAAGATTTTTGGAAGATTCGGTGCGTTTTTACGGCTGTCAGTTTATTATTGCCACGCATTCTCCGTTTGTGCTGTCGCTTAAAGGCGCTAAAATTTATGATTTTGATACTTATCCGGCCGCAGTTAAAAAATGGACTGAACTTGAAAACGTGCGTACTTATTATAAATTTTTCAGGCAGCACAGTGCTGAATTTGAAAAATAGCGGTACTAAAACTTTGCAGCAGATGTTAAATGTGTTATAATTTATACAAATAACGTACAATAATTGGAGGGTTTATCTCATGCAGACGATTGACCAGGTTGCAGTAAACACCTTAAGATTTTTATCGGTAGACGAAGTTGAAAAGGCAAAATCCGGGCATCCGGGCTTTCCTTTGGGCACGGCTCCGCTGATGTATACGGTTTGGGACCGTTTTATGAACTATAATCCCAAAGACCCGAACTGGTTTAACAGAGACAGGTTTATTTTATCGCCGGGACACGGCAGCGCGCTTTATTACGCTATGCTGCATCTTGCCGGTTATGATGTTTCCATTGAACAGCTTAAAAATTTCCGCCAGTGGGGCAGCATTACTCCGGGTCATCCGGAATATGGCGTTACTCCGGGCGTTGATGCTTCTACCGGACCGCTTGGCCATGGTTTTGCCATGGGCGTTGGTTTTGCCATTGCCGAAACCATGCTGGCAGCAAAATACAACAAACCGGGTTTTGAAGTTATCAACCACTACACTTACGGTTTAACCAGCGACGGCGACCAGATGGAAGGCGTTGCCAGTGAAGCGGCATCTCTTGCAGGCACGCTTGGTCTGGGCAAACTTATTTACCTTTATGATGATAACCATATTACCATTGAAGGCGATACTGAAATTGCTTTCCGCGAAGATGTTGCCAAACGCTTTGAAGCTTATGGCTGGCAGGTACTGCGTGTAGCCGATTCTGAAGATATTGATGCACTGGAAAATGCCATTAAAGAGGCTAAAGCTGATACTGAACATCCGAGCCTGATTATTGTACGCACGCATATTGGTTACGGCAGCCCCAAACAGGATAACGCTTCCTGCCACGGCGAACCGCTTGGCGCCGAAGGCGTGGCCAAAACTAAAGAAGCAGCCAACTGGCCTGTTGGACAAAGCTTTTATGTGCCTGTAACCGTACGCAAGCATTTTGATGATAAACTTGCTGCCTGCGCCGAAAAACAGGCAGCCTGGGAAGCACTGCTTGCAGATTATAAAGTTGTACACCCGGAACTGGGCAAAGAACTGGAAGAACGCATTAAAGGCGACGTGCTTGTAAGCCGCAGCGACCTTGAAGCTGTATTTAACGATATTGAAGGCATTTCTACCCGTGAAGCAAGCGGCGAAGTGCTGCAAAAACTTTCCATGCAGCTTCCTCAGCTTGTAGGCGGCAGTGCAGACCTTGGGCCTTCCAACAAAACCGTAATGAAAACCTGCGGTTACTATTCCAAAGATGATAGAACCGGCAGAAACCTGCATTTTGGCGTACGTGAACATGCTATGGGCAAAGCACTGAACGGCATTGCGCTGCACGGCGGCTTTATTCCGTTCGGCGGCACATTCCTTGTATTTGCCGATTTTATGCGCCCTGCTGTACGTATGGCAGCGCTGATGGGACTGCGTTCTATCTTTGTATTTACGCACGACAGCATTGCCGTTGGCGAAGATGGCCCGACGCATCAGCCTGTTGAACACGCAATGAGCCTGCGCGTTATTCCCAATCTGTGCGTAATCCGCCCGGCAGATGCTTTGGAAACCGCTATGGCATGGCAGATGGCGTGCCTTAATGAACATAAACCGACAGCCCTTTTGTTAAGCCGTCAAAAACTGCCGGTGCTGCACAAATATGCAGATGTTATTCACGAAAACGCTGGCAAAGGCGCTTATGTGCTTGATGCAGGCAAAGGCACTGCAAGAGCCGTTATTATTGCAACCGGCAGCGAAGTGCATCTGGCACTGGAAGCACAGGCACAGCTTGCTGCAGAAGGCATTTGCGTAAGCGTTGTATCTATGCCGAGCTGGGATGTATTTGAAATGCAGAGTGAAGAATACAAACAATCCGTACTGCCGGCAGGTTTGCCGAAAGTTGCCGTTGAAGCCGGCGTAACTTTGGGCTGGAGCCGCTATACCGGCAGCGAAGAAAACGTTATCGGCATTAATAAATTCGGCGCTTCCGCACCCGGCGGCACTGTATTGAAAGAATACGGGTTTACCGCAGAAAATGTTGCCAATAAAGTAAAAAGTTTACTGTAAAAATTTAACGGGCCCGGCTTAAGCTGAGCCCGTTTTTTGTGTAAAGGAGTTAACATGAAAAACTTATTAACCATTGCCGGCAGCGATTGCAGCGGCGGCGCAGGTATTCAGGCTGATTTAAAAACATTTGCAGCACACGGAACTTTTGGCATGAGCGTAATAGTTTCTGTTGTTGCAGAAAATACGGCACGCGTAATTGATATACAGGATGTTACGCCGGACATGATTGAAAAACAGATGGATGCAGTTTTTGAAGATATTTTTCCGGACGCCGTTAAAATCGGCATGCTTTCCACACCGGAGTGCATGCAGGCAGTAGCCGGAAAATTAAAGGAATACAAACCGCAAAACGTTGTTATTGACCCGGTTATGTATGCCAAAAACGGCTGTGCATTAATGCAGCCTTATGCTATTGATACTTTAATTAAAACCATCATTCCGCTGGCAGATGTGCTGACGCCGAACATTCCCGAAGCAGAAAAAATTGCAGATATGAAAATTACAACCGTTGCCGATATGGAAGAAGCTGCTAAAAAAATCTGCGCTATGGGCTGCAAAGGCATTGTTGTTAAAGGCGGTCATCATATTGGCGATGCCGTTGACGTTTTATATGACGGCAAAGACTTTTATCATTTTGAAACCGAACGCATTGAAACAAAAAATACGCACGGCACCGGCTGCACGTTTTCTTCCGCCATTGCGGCCAACCTTGCCAACGGCTTAACCACGGCAGAAGCTGTTAAAGCTGCCAAGGATTACGTTACAACGGCAATTAAACACAGCCTTGCCAAAGGTAAAGGCTGCGGCCCGACGCATCATTTTGTAGATTTGTACAGAAAGGCAGGCATGCTTGAATAATGGAAATGCAGAACCATTTTGGAAAAATAGTTGAAGAATTGCAGAAAAAACATCCGGTAATTCATCATATTACCAATTACGTAACGGCCCAGGCTTGTGCCGATGCAGCAATCTGCGCAGGCGCTTCGCCCATTATGGCTGATGAGCCGGAAGAAGTAGAAGTTATTACCGGCGGCAGCGATGCTTTAGTGCTGAATTTAGGCACATTTAACTACAATAAAATGATTGGTATGGAACGAGCCGCTGCGGCAGCAAAGAAAAAAGGCATACCGGTTGTGCTTGACCCAGTTGGCGTAATGAGCAGCGCGCTGCGCCTGAATTTTGCGCTTAAACTGCTGCAAAACGGTTTGATTGATATTGTGCGCGGTAATTATGATGAATGTAATGCGCTTTTAGAAGGCAAAGCGGAAGGGCGCGGCGTTGATGTAACAACGCAGGCTGACGAAGGCGAAAAGCTGAAAGCCGCCAAAGGCGTTGCTGCAAAATACAACTGTGTTGTTGCCGTAACCGGGCAGGTTGATTATGTAAGCAACGGCAAGCAGGTGCTGGTATTAAACGGCGGCAACGAAATGTTGAAAAAAATTACCGGCGCAGGCTGCATGACTACAACTTTATGTGCCTGCTGCGCAGCCGTTTGCAAAGATTATATGACCGCAGCGGCACTTGGCATAGTAATTATGGGGCAGGCAGCTGAACTTGCTGCCGGCTTTATGGAGAAAAAAGACGGCCCGGGCATGTTTAAAACACGTTTGTTTGACGGCATTTACCATGTTACAGGCAAGTGGAATTTAATTAACCTTAAACCGGAAGAAAGAATGAACTGATATGAAACCGTTGATTGATTACAGTGTTTATCTGGTAACGGATACAGTGTACTTTAACGATGAAAGCATTTGGAATAAAATGGAAGCGGCGCTTGCAGCAGGGGTAACGCTTGTGCAATACCGCGATAAAACTGCCGAAAGCCGTATTTTGTATGAAAGGGCTTTAAAAATGAAAGCCCTGTGCGATAAATACAAAGTACCAATGCTTGTTGACGACCGTGCGGATATTGCCTTTGCGATAGGCGCAGCAGGCGTGCATGTAGGGCAGAGCGATTTACCTGCGGAAATAGCGCGCCGCCTTTTGGGTGCAGATGCCATTATCGGCGTATCGGCGCATAATGCGGCCGAAGCGCGTGCCGCGGAAGCTGCCGGGGCAGATTATCTGGGCTGCGGCGCTGTATACCCAACCGGCACTAAAAAAGATACTTCTGTTATCGGTACGGAAGGTTTAAAAGCTATCTGCGCAGCAACTAAGCTGCCTTTTGTTGGTATCGGCGGCATAACGCTTGCCAATTACGGCGAAGTATTAGCGGCAGGAGCAAATGGCGCAGCGGTAGTAAGTGCTATTTTAGGTGCGGATAATATTACAGCAGTGGTAAAAAAATTTAAGCAGCTTTCTTTGAAAAAATAGTATATAATTAAGCTAAGAGTTAATGCCGTTTTGGTTGGTTACAGTAAAAGTAATATTGTTGCCTGCTAAAGCGGCATTTGTGCTAAATTTAACTAAAAAATTATTGATTTGTTTATTGACAGATTTTATACATTACTTAATTAAATGGTGGCGATTTATTATTATGAAACAGCAAATTATATCTGGAATAAAATTAGGTTTTGTTATAGCTTTTTTGTTAACAGCTTATGTAATGTATGATGGTATTTGGGGGCCAACATTTTTTGGAATACAAGTACAAGAATATACTGAACCAGCGTATAAGATTAAGATTTACGAAAAGTTTCAAGATATACGTGACCCATCTTATTCTAAATGGATAACTAATAAATATATTGAGAAACAACGTACAAGATTATTTTGTTTGGAAAGAAAAGTTGAATTAAAAAATAGTAATGCTAAAGAAGCAATAGATTAT
>CAJLLL010000015.1 GCA_905207485.1 uncultured Phascolarctobacterium sp. | reverse complement strand
AGATACTTGTAAAGAAGTAATTTTAAGTTCTAACCCCAAGAAAAGTTATAGAACCATAAAAAACCGGGAGTTTTGCTCCCGGTTTTTAATTTTTTACAGTCCTGCCTGTTCGATGCCGCTGTAGAGATAGCCTAAATGTGCAGTGCTGTTTAAAAGCACCAGGCGCCAAACGCCGTCTTTACATTCAAGCACATTAATGCAGGCATTATCTTGCTTAACATACCAGAAACGGCTCATGTCAAGCCCGAGCAAATCGCAGATAATGGCTTTATTAACTGCATCATGTGCGGCAACCAGCAGTGTTTTGCCGTCATATTTTTGTGCAAATTCATCAAATGCGGCACGGGCGCGTTTACGCACGTCCTCCAAATTTTCGCCTTCCGGCATTTGCACTTTATGAGGTTCGGTATGCCACATTTTAAATTCTTCGGGGTAGCGCGCTTCTATTTCGCAGGCAAGTTCGCCTTCCCATTTGCCATGGTTAATTTCTGTCAGACGTTCATCAATGTGTACCGGCAGATGGTGCAAATCGGCACAGGCCTTGCAGGTAAGATAAGAGCGTTTAAGCGGGCTGGAAATACACATATTTAAAGGCACATCCTTAAGACCGTGTGCCAGCATGCCGGCCTGCTCGAAACCGCGTTCACTCAGGCGCGTATCTTCCTGCCCTTGGTAGCGGCCTTGTATGTTCCAGTTGGTTTCGCCGTGGCGGATTAAAATTATGCGTACCATAATTATCCCTCGCAGTTTATCAGTTTTACATCGATAATGCCTTCGATGCCGCGCAGTTTAAGCATGATGTCATTGGGAATATCGCCGCCGGTGGCAATGGCCATTAAGTTGGTGCCTTCGATGGCGGTGCTGCCTACCTGCATGCCGTTAATGTTAATGCCTGCGCTGCCAAGAATGGTGGCAATCTGGCCAATCATGTTGGGCTTATCGGTGTGCGGTGCGAGCAAAAGGTAGCCTTCCGGTTTAAAGTCAAGGCGGAAGCGGTCGATTTGTACAATTTTGGCTTCCTTGCCGTCAAACAGTGTGCCGGTAAGCGTATGCTCGCCCTTTTCAGTTACTATTTTAACATTTATTGCGGTAGAAAAATAGCCTGTACGGTGAGATTTTATATCGCGTACCTGCAAATGGCGTTTTTTGGCAATGCCCGGGGCATTTACAAAGTTTACGCTGTCTTGCAGAATGGGGTTTAACAGCCCTTTTAAAAAGGCAGTGGTCAGCGCCTGGGTTTCAGTTTGCGCAAGTTCACCGGTGTATTCAATTTCTACGCCTTTAATAGGTCCTTCGGCAAGATAGATGCCAATGGTGCCCATGCGTTCAGCAAGTTTAAAGTAGGGGGCAATGACGGAAGCAACGCTTTTGGGAATGGGCGCCATGTTAACTGCGGTCATTACAGGTTTGCCTTCTAGTGCATCGATAACGCCGTAAGCAACGTCAACGGCAACGCCAATCTGCGCTTCAATGGTGCTGGCGCCAAGGTGCGGGGTTTGCACAACCTGCGGCATGCCAATAAAGGGATTGTTTTCCGGCGTCAGCGGTTCTTCCGGATATACGTCGATAGCGGCGCCTGCAACTTTGCCGTTTTTCAGCGCTTCGGCAAGGGCGTCTGTATCTACGCAGCCGCCACGGGCGCAGTTGACGATGCGTACGCCGTCTTTCATTTTGGCAATGGCTTCGGCATTGATAATGTTGTGGGTTTCTTTGGTGAGCGGGGTGTGAATGGTGATATAATCGGATTTTGCCAAAAGTTCTTCAAAAGGCACCAGTTCCACGCCAACCTGCTGCGCACGATCTTCGGTAATATAGGGGTCGTAGCCGATGGTTGTCATTTCCATAGCCTGCATGCGCAGTGCTACACGGCTGCCAATGCGCCCAACGCCGATAATGCCAAGCGTTTTGCCCTGCACCTGAATGCCGTCAAAACTTTTTCTGTCCCATTTGCCGGCCTGGATAGAAGCATGTGCCTGCGGAATGTGGCGGGTCATGGCCATCATCATGGCAACAGTGTGTTCAGTCGCGGCAATGGTGTTGCCTTCCGGTGCGTTAAGCACCACAATGCCGCGGGCAGTTGCGGCAGGCAGGTCAATGTTATCTACGCCGACGCCTGCACGGCCGATAACTTTTAAGTTTTTGGCAGCGTCAATAACTTCTTTGGTTACCTGCGTTTGGCTGCGTGTTACCAGCCCGTCATATTCACCGATAATTTTCAGCAGTTCTTCTGTGGGCAGATTGGTTTTTACATCAACATCAAAATGTTCGCGCAGCAGTGCTACGCCTTTTTCGCTTACATCATCGCTTACAAGTATTCTCATGGCCATTGTTTTCATCCCCCGTTTATGCGTGTTTTGTTTGGTATTCTTTCATAAAATCTGCAAGGGCGCGGCATGCTTCAGGCGTTACGGCGTTGTAGCAGGATACGCGGCAGCCGCCGACAAGCCTGTGTCCGCCAATGCCTGTAAAGCCGCGTTTTTTGCCTTCGGCGATAAAATCTTTTTCCAGTTCTGCCGTGGGCAGGTTAAACGTAATATTCATTAAGCTGCGGCTGTTTTTCTCGGCATGGGCGCGGTAAAAGCCGTTGCTGTTATCAATAACGTCATAAATAAGCTGTGCTTTTGTGCGGTTGCGTTCGGCTATGGCATTTACGCCGCCCTGAGCTTTAATCCAGTGCAGGGTTTTGTTTACCATGTAAATGGCAAATACCGGCGGCGTGTTGTACAGTGAATCATTAGCAGCGTAGTTTTGGTAACTTAACATAGGCGGTAAATCCTGCCGTGCTGTTTCTAAAAACGCTTTTTTCACAATTACAATTACCACGCCTGCGGGGCCAAGGTTTTTCTGCGCTCCGGCGTAGATAAGGCTGAATTTTTTTACATCTACCGGACGGGAGAGAATATCGCTTGACATATCGCAGATAATTGGCACATCAATATCCGGAAAATCCTGCCATTCGGTGCCGTAAATGGTATTATTGGCAGTGATGTGCAGGTAAGAAGTGTCCGGTTTAAGTTCCAGGCTGTCCGGAATGTAAGTATGGTTTTTATCGGCACTGGTGGCAGCTTCATAAACTTCGCCATAGCGTTTTGCCTCAGCCATGGCTTTTTTTGCCCAAACGCCGGTGTTGGCATAAGCTGCGCGTTTTTTTGTAAAAAAGTTGGCTGCGGTCATTAAAAACTGCAAACTGCCGCCTCCCTGAATAAATAAAATTTCGTAATCATCGGGAATCTGCATCAATTCCCGCAGCAGCGCTTTGGTTTCGGCGTGCATGGCGGCGTATTCCTTGCTGCGGTGGCTCATTTCAATAATGCTCATGCCGGTGCCTTTGTAGTTTAAAAACTCTGCCTGCACTTCTTGTAAAACTTCCAGCGGCATTGCCGAAGGACCGGCGTTAAAATTATAAACTCTGTCCATTTTGTTACCTCCTGCAAATAAAAATAGAGAAGCCGTCCTTGGGACGAGCTTCTCTATCTCGTGGTGCCACCCAAATTCATCGCGCCGGCAAATGGTGCAGATAAAAAATAAAACCCTCAATCCCACATGGGACGAGAGTTACCCGCGTTGCCACCCAAATTGCCTGACGGCCATCTTTAGTACGCTGTATCGGGCGGTACCCGTCGAATTCATCATTCGCATCTCCGGAGCGGAACTTGTTACGCCTTACTGCCGCCTCGCATCAACCGGCGGCTTTCTGTAAGCTCAGCGCAGAGCTTCTCCATCATCGTATTGGCTGTATTGATTTATAGGGCTATTATAACAGTTTTGCGCCGCTTGTCAACAAAACAGCAGGAAAAATTGAATTTGAAAATAAAATAAAGATAATTTGTAATGAAAGTTACAGAATGGAAAGGCGTAAGCATTACACATGTTGTGCATTTAATTTTAATGATAATTTTTGCAGTTTGTTTATATTTTGGTTTAAATAAAACTGACTGTATTCTAGCTTGCTGTTTTTAAAATATGTTTCGTCATCATGACGGTGCTGCTGCAATAAAAACTTTCGCAAATCAAGCAGTCTTTTTAAAACAGTTATATCATTACTGAAATAAAATTCAATAACATCACAATAAGTATAGCATAAACGGTAACAGGCAAGCAGATTATCGCAATGCTGATTATTATACAATTCAGCAAGAGAATAAATGTTGTTTAAAATTACAGCTTGATTTGCATCACAATATTTTATCAAGACACAGGAAGGCAGTACGGTTATGAAACGCGTGCATTGCAAAATAAATTCTGTGCGCCAAGCATCAGGCATAGGTGTTTTTGCGAGTACCGAAAAAATTGTATAAAGCGCATCTCCAAAATGTTTTAGAGTTTCATCTAAATTTTCAAATTCTGCCAGTTCTGTTTTGGCATAGAACGTGTAAAAATTAGCCTCCCAGTCATTGGGGTTGGTTAAAAGAATAATTTTGTAAAAATCTATGGCATCACGGTATTCTTCATTTTTAATGGCTTTACGCGCCAAAAGGTAGCAATTAGTTAAATCTTGTGTTGACATTAAAAACTCCTAAAAAACTATCTTTATAGAAATTTTAGCATAATTTTTTTAAGTTTAAAAGTTTAGGTTAAGATGTGGAATATGTGTTACAATATTAATGAAGTAAAAATTTTAATGCATATCGTGAATTTTAAGGAGCCTTATTAATGAAACAAATAATTCTTTCCTGTCCTACGCTGAAAAAAGAAATCCAGCATTTGCTGGCGGAATATAATCTTGATATGCCGGTATATTATTTGCCGCGGCGTTTGCACAGCGACCCTAAAGAACTGCATGAGTATCTGCAAAATACTATTGATAATTTATATAATGTAGACAGAATTTTAATCTGCGTAAGCGGCTGCGGCGGTGGTACTGCCAATTTAAAAGCAACTACGGCAGAGCTTGTTATACCAAAAACGCGCGACTGCGTTGATGTTTTGCTTTCCGGTGATGATGTAAAATCTATCTGCCGTGCCAAAAACGGCATTTTTATGACGGAAAGCTGGTGGGAAACCATGAAGCAGGGCGAGCTGAACCTTGAAAAACAGATTGCCGAAAAAGGCGAGGAAGAAGGCAAGGCCTTCCTGCGCAAAATTTTTAAAGGTTTTGAGCATTTTTATATTGTAGATACAGGCGTATATGATGTGGATACTATCAGAAAAGAAATGCAGCCGCTTGTGGACGTGCTGAACGGTACGATAGATGTGGTTCCCGGTAAATATGGCCTGCTGCGTAAACTGTTGACGGGCGATATTGATGAAAACTTCCGCGTTATTGCCAAAGAGGGTTGAAAAGCGCATTAAAGCAGGCATTTTGTTTGCTTTTTTACACTTATTATTGTAAAATTATAGGATAAAGAAACGTAAAAATTATTTACAGGAGGATGAAAGCCGTATGAAAACCGACAATCAGGAAATGATTTTAGTAATTGACTTCGGCGGCCAGTACAATCAGCTGATTGCCCGCCGCGTTAGGGAAAGCGGTGTATACTGCGAAATTATGTCTTACAAGCAGAGCCTTGACAAGATAAAAGCCAAAAATCCGAAAGGCATTATCTTCACCGGCGGCCCGAACAGCGCTTATCTGGAAGATTCCCCGACTATCAGCGAAGAAATTTACAAACTGGGCGTGCCTGTTTTGGGCATCTGCTACGGCAGCCAGCTTATGATGCATATGCTGGGCGGGCATGTGTGCAAAGCACCGGAACGTGAATACGGCAAAACTTTAGTTGACTTTGATACGGAAAGCCTCTTGTTTAAAGATATTCCGGCAAAAAATGTTTGCTGGATGAGCCATAACGATTATATTGAAACCGCAGCGCCCGGTTTTAAAATTACGGCGCATACTCCTAACTGCCCGGTTGCGGCGGCAGAAGATGTAAGCCGTGGTTTGTACTGCGTGCAGTTCCACCCCGAAGTGCTGCATACCGACAACGGCACCAAAATGCTGAGCAATTTTGTTTACAATGTATGCGGCTGTGCCGGAACGTGGAAAATGGACAGCTTTGTTGAAGAAACCGTGCAGGAACTGAAAGAGAAAATCGGCACTGGCAAAGTACTGTGCGCTTTGAGCGGCGGTGTAGACAGCAGCGTTTGTGCTGCAATGCTTGCCAAAGCTATCGGGAAACAGCTTACCTGCGTATTTGTAGACCACGGTCTGCTGCGCAAAAACGAACGCGAAGAAGTTTGCTCCGTATTCGGTGAAGGCGGACAATTTGATATTAACTTTATCTGCGTGGATGCGCGTGAACGGTTTTATGGCAAACTGGCAGGCGTAACTGCGCCGGAAGGCAAACGCAAAATCATCGGCGAAGAATTTATCCGCGTGTTTGAAGAAGTTGCCAAAGAAATCGGCGCTGTCGATTATCTGGCACAGGGCACAATTTATCCGGACGTTGTTGAAAGCGGCCTCGGCGGCGAATCGGCAACGATTAAAAGCCATCACAATGTAGGCGGCCTGCCCGATTTTGTTGATTTTAAAGAAATTGTTGAACCTTTGCGCGATTTGTTCAAGGACGAAGTTCGCCAGGCAGGCAGAGAACTTGGCTTGCCGGAATATCTGGTAACACGCCAGCCGTTCCCTGGACCGGGTCTTGCAATCCGCATTATCGGCGATGTAACGGCAGAGAAGGTTGCCATTGTGCAGGATGCCGATTATATTTACCGTGAAGAAGTGGACAAATTGCCGCTGGCACAGCGCCCCAGCCAGTATTTTGCAGCGCTGACCAATATGCGCAGTGTTGGCGTAATGGGCGATGAACGTACTTACGATTACGCTATTGCCCTGCGTGCCGTAACTACCACCGACTTTATGACGGCAGAAGTTACCATGCTGCCGCCGGAAACCATCACCACCGCAGCCAACAGAATAGTAAATGAAGTAAAACACATCAACCGCGTGCTGTTTGACTACACAACCAAACCGCCTGCGACGATTGAGTTTGAATAAATAACTGAACAAAAAAAGAACGTACTAAACGTACGTTCTTTTTTTGTTGTTTTTATTGTAGGCAAATCTTTGAAAAAATGTTATAATTTCTATAACTGTACGACTGTCTTAGAGTGTAACAGTAAAAACTTAATAAGGAGTGTAGTTAAATTATGAGAGAATTTACAGCAGCAAGCCTGTTTTGCGGAGCTGGTGGATTAGACATTGGCTTTGAGAGGGCAGGTTTTAAGACTGTATGGGCAAATGATTTTGATGCCGATGCTTGTAAAACTCATAAAAGCTGGAGTAATGCAGAAGTTGTTTGTGGGGACATATCAAAAATTGATATAAATACTATCCCCAAAACAGATATTATTTTGGGTGGATTTCCCTGCCAGGGTTTCAGCTTAAGCGGACCTAGAAAAATTGATGATTCGAGAAACATACTTTACAAATACTATGTAAAAATAGTAAAAGAAAAAAAACCTTTGATGTTTGTTGGTGAAAATGTAAAAGGCTTGTTGACTATGGGCAATGGGCAAATTATAGAAGCTATAACTGATGAATTTGCTGATTGTGGTTATGATGTTTTTTATAATCTTATGAATGCTAAAAATTTTGGTGTTCCTCAAGATAGGGAAAGGGTTATTATTTGCGGATTCAGAAAAGATTTAAAAATCAGTAATTTTGAATATCCGTTTCCTAGAAAAGAATATGTTACTTTGAAAGAGGCATTAAAAAATATACCGGAACCAACGGAAGAAGAAGTTTGTGCAGCTCCGTATTCGTCTAGGTATATGTCTAGAAACAGGAAACGGAATTGGGATGAAGTATCTTATACGATTCCTGCTATGGCTAAACAAGTAGCATTATATCCTGGTTCGCCGGATATGGTGAAAATCGATAAAGATTTATGGAAATTTGGAAAAGGTGGAGTTACTCGTAGATTAAGCTGGAAAGAAGCTGCGGCTATCCAAACATTTCCGCCAGAAATTGAATTTTATGGTAATTTAGTAAGCAAATATAAACAAATTGGTAATGCAGTACCAGTAAAATTAGCAGAAGTAATTGCAACACATTTATATGGAATGTTAGCAAATAAAGTTTAAAGGTGGTTTTAATATGGCGAAACAAACTGAAAACGGTAAAGCTTTTGAATATGCTTGTGCATTAGCTATTTTTAATAAATATAAAAATAAACAGCCAGTTTTGTTTCTAGAATCGCCACAAATAAAAACTGCTAAAAAATTTTATGATTTAGCAACGGAAGATGAGAGAAGAAATTTTAATTTAGCTGCTAAAGCTGCAATTAAAGTCATAGAAAGTTTTGAACCCAAATTAAATGACCATGATGGGGATATGCCTTTAATTTTAACTTTACAGACGGACTCCCAAGGTGAGCAAGGCGATGTTAGGGATGTACTTTGTATTAGAAAGAAAGATGGTTGGCAGATAGGGTTATCCTGTAAACATAATCATCATGCAGTAAAGCATAGCCGTTTGTCTGCAACTATTGATTTCGGTGAAGAATGGTTTGGCAAACATTGTTCAAAAACATATTTTGATGAAGTTGTGCCCATTTTTAATGAATTAAGGCAAATGCGTGATGAAAGTAATAAAACAAAATTATGGAAAGATATAGATAATAAATCAGAAAAATATTACGTTCCTGTTTTACAAGCGTTTATGAAGGAACTAAAAGCTATTGATAAACAGTATCCTCGTGAAATACCTGAATTATTAATACGTTATTTAATTGGCAGATATGATTTTTATAAGGTTATTACAAATGATAGTGGGCGTTTTACAAGAGTTGAAGCTGTTAATATTTTTGGAACTTTGAATAAACCTTCAAAAAAGCATAAACCAGCAGTTAAAGTGCCTTTGTTAAAAATGCCAACAGAATTTTATCATATTGGTTTTAAAGAAAATTCTACTAATACTATAATAGTAGCTTGCAATAATGGCTGGAATATTTCTATGCGTTTGCATAATGCAAGTTCAAAAGTAGAGCCTTCTTTAAAATTTGATGTAAACCTGATTGCTTTGCCAAATTCTGTTTATCCAATTAATGAAAAATGGGATAATTTATATGCTTGTAATGAAGAAATAAGTTATTTTGTGGCAGAAGAAGTTTTATCAGATTTTAGCAAATAATCTTTATCAGGAAAGGCATCTTTTTGCAAATCTATTATTGTTTCTTCAATAGTTTTTATGCAAATATCCAAATGTTTTGAGATATCTTGACCCCAAAAATGAAGGATTGTCCAACCTAGTGATGCTAATTTTTTATCATTCTCAGCATCGCGTGCCATATTTCTTGAGATTTTCTTTAACCAATATTCAGGGTGTTTTCCTTTTTCTAACCTTGCTTTTAGTTTCTCCCAGTCTTTACCGTGAAAAAATTCACTATCACAAAAAATAGCAATTTTATATTTTGTTAATACAATATCAGGTTTACCTGGTAATTGCTTAAAATTTTTTCTATAACGGTAACCTTTTTGCCAAAGTGCTTTGCGTAATTTTAATTCAATAGATGTATTTTGGCTTTTTATTCTTTGCATATTTTTTGAAATAGTTTTTTCGTTACGTTGCATGATTTTATATGTAAGTTCTGCCTATTTTAAATATCGATAATATTATTAAGAGGAGACTATTATGTATTTAAAATATGTTCAAATTATAAACTTTAGAAATTTAAAAAACACAAAATTTAAATTTTTAGAAGGGACAAATAGTATTATTGGTGAAAATGATGCAGGAAAGAGTAACACTATGACTGGTATTAGGATTTTATTGGATAGTGACTATTATTATAATACAAAAAGATTAAAAGAAACAGACTTTTCTTTTGAATTGAAAAATTGGCGTGGACATTGGATTATAATATCTGCTTTTTTTGATAAGATAACAAGTAATGATAAGAAAAATGAAATTTGTTCAGAGTTGATACCGGCGAATGAAAATGAAAATTTTTTAGCATCATATATTAGGTGTAAAGATACATCTTATGGTACGGTAACACTATTCATTAGACCTAATAGAAATATTAGAACTAAATTACATAATGCAAAAGATATTAGTTCTTTTAACGCAATAAGAAGTGAAATAAAATTAGCAGATTATGAATTTTTTTATACAGCTCGCTCACAAGCAGATTTTACTGATCCAATTGTATATAAATCTATAGTAGGAGATTTAGAAAATGGCAAATATGCAGATCCTGATAATGCAGATTTGTCAATAATTGGAGGGAAATTAAATATTTTAGATGTTTGGTCACATATTTCTATTTCTTTTATAGATGCATTAAGGGATGTTAATCTTGAAATGAAAAAACCTAGAAACCCTATACGCAGAATTATTGATTCAATACAAACAGAGATAAAATTAGAAGATATAACTACAATAAAAGAGCAAGTAAAAGCTTTGAATAAATCGATTATGGAAGTTAAGCAGATTTCTAATATCGGATCTAAAATTGCAAAAAAAATGGATGAAATTGTAGGTTTGGTTTATTCTCCTGAAATAGCGTTGGAATCAAGAATCAAAACAGACATTTTATCTATTTCTAAAAACATTATGATTATGACAGGTAAGGATTATGATATTAATTTACTAGGATTAGGACATTTAAATGTCCTTTATATGGCACTTAAATTAGTAGAATTTGAATATAATAAAACTAATGAGATACTTAATATCATGTTAATCGAAGAACCAGAAGCTCATGTTCATACACATATTCAAAAAACATTATTTAATAAATTTGAAAATTCGTTAGAATATACTCAAATTATTATGAGTACACACTCTACCCAAATATCAGAAATTGCAGATATAGATAAAATTAATATATTAAAGCAAGAAAATAAACATACAATAGTTATGAGTCCTACTAATAATTTAGATTGTTTTGGAATTGAAAACTTAAAATTAAAAGCAATACCACTTTCAAAATGTTTGGAACGATATTTAGATGCAAAGAGATCGGTTTTATTATTTTCAAAGGGTATTATTTTAGTTGAAGGTGATGCTGAGGAAATTATGTTACCATCTTTAGTAAAACAGTCTCTAGGTGTAACATTAGATGAGTTAGGCATTGGATTAATAAATATTGGAAGTGTAGCCTTTGAATATATTGCTTCTATATTTTCTGAAGATAGAATACAAAAGAATTGTGCAATTGTAACTGATTTAGATACATTTCTTAATGGCACTCAAAAGTCTAAGAAAAAAGCTGAAAAAATAGGTCTGTCTAGACAAGAAAAACTAGAAAAACTATTTAAAATAAATAAATTTGTTAAATCATTTTATGCTAAGTATACATTTGAGATAGAATTTTTTACACTTGAAATGAATAGGGAATATTTTAAAAGTATAGTATCAGAAATTTATAGTGATCAAAGTACAATCGCAAAACATCATAGGAATATAGATAGTGATTTAAAAATCCAATATGATACAATTCTTAATGTTGCAGAATATGTTGGAAAAGGCTGGCTTGCAACAATTGCAGCTACGAAAATTAATTTTAATACTAGTTTGCCTAACTATTTGTTAGAAGCAATTAACTTTGCTTCTAAATCTTCTATTAATGAAGATGTTATATGGAAGATGTTAAAATATCAAATTGACAATAATAAAGGTAAAGATGAATGGAACGATTTGTGTCAAGAGTTTTATAAGAAAAATATATATGATGATGAGTTTTGTGAAAAATTTTATAGAGAAAAGCCAAATAATATATTAACAAAATTGTTAAATAAGGTATGAAAATGGATTTTGAATTTAATTTTTTAAAGGATTTAAATGAAAAACAAAAAAATATATGTATTGGCAATAAAAATTATATGTTGATTGCATGTCCAGGTAGCGGAAAAACTCGAACACTAACTTATAAATTGGCATATATGGCTGAAAAGTATAGATGTTCGCGAAAATGGAATATTGCAATAACATATACTAATAGGGCAGCTGAGGAGATAGAGAATAGACTAATTGATATGGATATATCATTAGACAATGTATGGACTGGGACAATACATCAATTTTGTATGCATTTTATTATAAGACCGTATGCTATTTATTCTGATAGATTAAAATTTGGTTATAAGATTATTGATGAACATGTAGTTCAAAAATATATAAAAGAAATAGTTGAGAGAAGAGGTCTTAAGTATGACTATCGTAAGAATTATTTTGAGTGTGAAGAAATAAGATTTGATTATAAAAAATTTATTATAGATAAAAAAGAAATTGATTTTGATTCTATATTGGATATTTCAAATGAACTAATAACAAAAAATAAATTTATTGCAGAAGATATTGCAAATATTGTGCGATCGTTGTATGTAGATGAATTTCAAGATACAAATGAATTGCAATATCAAATATTGGGGGCTATCGTTAAAAATAACAATAGAATAAATATGCTGTTTGTGGGAGATACAAATCAAGCTATATATGGAAATTTAGGTGGAGTGGTTAAAACAAAAAACGAAATAGAACATTTAATGGGTCAAACATTTGAAGAAGTATTTATGCTGGATTGCTATAGATCAACTCAAAAAATTATAGATTATTATAATAATTTTGCCATTGAATACAGAAATATTTGTTCTTTTTATTGTAATAGTGGGTTTAATAGCCATATTTGTTATAATCATGAAGTTTATAGAAATGAGTTAGTTGATAAGATTGTGGAAATAATTGAATATGATATCAGAAGAAATATTTCCGAAAAAGAGATATGCATTGTTGCACCTCAGTGGTATTTATTATTTGACTTATCATTAAAATTAAAAGATAGATTACCTCATATCAATTTTGATTCTCCTGAGATATCTCCATTCAAACCAGATCCTTTGAATCCTTTTTTTTTAATGGCTAGATTGATTTATACTGTTCCAGGAAAATTAACCGTTATGAGAAAAAGGATTGCAAATAAAATTTTGAAAATTCTTGAAGAGGAATATCAATTAACTATAGATTCTCAAATAAATTCAAGTTCATTTTTAAAGATTGTTAATAGTTATCAAAATAATACCATTAGCGGAATGGAATATTATGAACAATGTACTAAATGGATTTTAAATTCTATTGGAATTGAAATAAATAATGAAGTAGCTTTAAATGAAACATTGGAAATGTTTATTGATAACAGTAAGTCAAGAATAAATAAATATAATATCATAAATACAAATGAAAATTTTAGGACATATTTTTGTGAAAAAAGCGGAATCGTAATTAGTTCTATACATGGAATAAAAGGTAAAGAATACAAAACTATAATAGCTTTTGGCTTATTAAACGGACTTATTCCACATTGGGATTTTATAATGAAAACTGAAATGAGAGATTTAAGAATAAATGAAACAAAGAAGTTATTATATGTGCTATGCTCTAGAGCAAAAGAGAACATATATTTATTTAGTGAAAAAGGTAGATTAACGAAAAAATGTCATGAATATATTGCAACAAATGAATTAAAAGAATTAAATTTTTGCTATGACGTAATTTCAGTGCAGTAGTAAAGGAGGCATTCCCATGATTGTTACAACTACACAAACTGTTGAGGGCAGGCAGATTGTTGAATATAAGGGTATTGTTTTTGGTGAAGTAGTGTCCGGCGTAAATTTTGTTAAGGATATGTTTTCGAGCATAACTGATATTTTTGGCGGGCGCAGCAGCACTTATGAAAATGAGTTGCAGGAAGCGCGTGAAAAAGCTATTGAAGAAATGTGCGAGCGTGCTGCAAAACGTGGTGCCGATGCTGTTGTCGGTGTTGATGTTGATTACGAAGTTTTGGGCAAGGAAAACGGTATGCTGATGGTAAGTGTTAGCGGCACGGCAGTTAAGTTAAAATAGTTATTTGCAGTTAATTTAATATTATAAAATTAAGGCTTGGTTTGGCTGTTAAGTGAATCAAGCCTTTTTATTTTTTACAAGGCAATGTTATATAATTTGATGAAATAAGCTAAAACAGCACTGCGATGTTATTGTTTTAGTAGTTTTTTTAGTATCAGTATGTAAAACAGCAAAAGGGTATTTTAAAGAGTGTTTAAAAATTTAATGTTAAATTACCAGTGATTTTTGCAACCTTGCTGTGTTTGTGTTAAGATTAGGCTATAAAATTTTAAGGATTGATGAAGATGATTGAAGTTGTAGCAGCGCTTATCCGCCGCGACGGAAAAATTTTAATATGCAGGCGGCCGGCGGATAAGGCGCGGGCATTGCTGTGGGAGTTTCCCGGCGGCAAGGTGGAAGCTGGCGAAACCAAAGAGCTGGCGCTTGTGCGCGAGTGCCGCGAGGAGCTTGCCGTGACCGTTAAACCGTACAGCGTTTATTATGAAGTTACACATAAATATCCGGATATAACAATTCATTTAACTTTGTTTAACTGCACTTTGCAGGAGGGCGAGCCGCAAAAGCTGGAACACAGCGAACTTGCCTGGATACAGCCGCAGGAGGTAACGGCTTATGAGTTTTGTCCTGCGGATAAAGTAATAGTTGAAAAACTGGCGGCATTAAAATGAAAATACCGTATTTTGTTATAGATGCGTTTACTGGCGCTGCATTCAAAGGCAACCCTGCCGGTGTTTGCGTGCTGCCAAATCCGCTTAAGCCGCAGCTGATGCAGAAAATTGCGAAGCGCAATAATTTGCCTGAAACGTCTTTTATCTGCCGGCAGGCCTAGATGTGGAGCCTACGCTGGTTTACACCAGCCTTTGAGATTGATTTATGCAGGCAGTGCAGCTTTCGCCTCGTGGCGGAGAACTTTTGGGCAGACTTAATGGCGATACAGTTTGCATTTGCGGACAGGCAAAGCTATATTTAAAAGGTGAAATTTATTCATGAAAAGCATAATTAAACTCCAAACCAGGCGCCTTGTGCTGCGCGAACTTACAGCAGATGATGTTAATAATTTGCGTACAATTTTGCAGGACGCGGACGTGATGTATGCATGGGAAGCTCCTTTTACGGATGAGGAGGTAAAAAACTGGCTTGTAGAAAATTTGCGCCGCTATAAAACAGATGGTTTTAGTTTTTGGGCGGTAGAGCGTAAAAAGGACGGCGGGTTCATCGGCGTATGCGGACCGCTTATTGAAACCATTAACGGCGTGCGGCACATGGGCATAGCGTATATTTTTGCCAAAGCCTGCTGGGGTAATGGCTATGCTGCGGAAGCGGCTGCCGGCTGTGTAAATTACGCGTTTAACGTGTTTGGCGCAAAGGAAGTTATTGCCGAAATCCGTCCGGAAAATAAAAAAAGCCGCCGTGTTGCAGAGCGTTTGGGCATGCAGGTGAAAAGCAGTTTTGTTAAAATTTACAAAGGCAAGGAAATGCCGCATTTAATTTATGCGCTTACAAAGGAGAACGAAAATGTTTAATTTGCAGCAATGGCTTGATGAATATATAAGTGCGGTTGACGATGTTTTTGGCGTACGCATTATGTTTATTGGCTTGCAGGGCAGTTACGCCCGCGGCGAAGCGCACGAGGGCAGCGATATTGACGTTGTGCTGCTGCTTAATAAACTGAGCATTGAAGATTTAAAACTTTACCGCAAGGCGATTGCCGGTTTGCCGGAGCGTGCTAAAATTTGCGGATTTTTAAGCGGCGTTGATGAACTGGCGGCGTGGGACAGGGCGGATTTGTTTCAGTTTTACCACGATACCAAAGCAGTTTACGGTGATTTAGATTTTTTAGCATCGCTGCTTACGCCTAAAGCAGTACAGCGGGCGGTGCATACCGCAGCGTGTAATATTTATCATGCCTGCGTGCACAATTTTGTACATGAGCAAAGCGTTGAAATTTTAAAAGGCTTATGCAAAGCTGCTGCTTTTGCTTTGCAGGCGAAATATTATTTAGAAGAAGGCGCATATATCAGCCGCAAAAAAGATTTACTGCTAAAATTAAACGGCATTGATTATGAAGTTTTGCAGCTTGGAATGCAGCAGCAAAATGATTTGGAAAAAGCAACGGAACTGCTTTTAGAATGGTCGGCGCAGATTATTAAGGAATATGGAGTGGAAGATAGTGCAGAAACCGAAGATTAAAATAACCGTTATTGACCGCAAAGGGCCTGTGGGCTGCCACCACGGGCATAAAGTTGGCGATAGTTTTGATTTTGATACGGAACGCGGTAAGCTGTGTCCGATGGCAATGCATGTTGCATTTCCGTATATTGATATTTTGCGCTACGGCGGCGCAATTCCCGGTGCGGAACCTGGCACGGCCGTATTTTGCTGCCCGGATGTTGACACAATTAATGTGTTTAAGGTAGAAGTGGTGCGCAATGACGGAACAGAAAAGTGATTTGCGTAAAATTCCCGGCATCGGCGAAAATATTGAACAGGATTTATTGAACATCGGCATTACCTGTATAGCCGATTTAAAAGGGCAGGACCCGGAAGAACTTTACCGGCGCGATTGTGAGTTTAAAGGGCGAAAAGAAGATTTATGCCAGCTTTATGTATTCCGTGCGGCTGTTTATTATGCCGATAATAAAGTGACAGAGCCGGAAAAATTGAAATGGTGGTACTGGAAAGATAAAAAATATCCGCCTGAAGGGCGCTGATATTGCGGCAGGCACTAAAATTTGCAAAGAGTTCACCGATTGTACTAACTTTAGCCAAAGCCTTTTGGTATGATAAAAGTGCAGCAAATATAGAAATGAAGGTGAGATGATATGCAAATTAAAGTTTTAGGGCCTATGACGAAGCAGGTGGAGGTGCTGTTCCAAAACGCTGCTGTGGCTGCTAAAAAATTAAAATGTAATGCCAGGTTTGAACGCGTGAGCGAACTGCGCCGCATTATGGCGTATGGAGCAATGACACTGCCGGCGCTGGTAATTGATGGCAAGGTTGTTGCAGGAGGGAATGTGCCTGGCGTTGAAGAAATTATGCAGATTATTAAGCAAATGCAGTAACGACTGAATAGATAAATAAAAAAACAGCAGGCTTTAATGCCTGCTGTTTTTGTTTTACTTAACGCCTGCGCGGCGGCATGGTGTGGATGCTGTGTCCATCGGCAGCGTGTACTGCTTCGGTGATGCCTTCGCAGAAGGTGGGGTGCGGGTGCAGTGCCATTGCCATTTGTGCTTTGGTCAACCCGGCGCTTACTGCCGTAACCATTTCACCAATCATATCGGTGGCGCGTCCGCACATCATTTGTGCGCCAAGAAGTTTTTCTGTTTCAGCATCAAACACCAGCTTAATAAAGCCGCGTTCTTCGTTTTCAATAATGGATTTGCCGTTGCCGCTCATAATATATTTGCCTGTAATAACGGCTTTGCCCTGCTGTTTGGCTTCGTCTGCCGTGATGCCGACGGTGGCAATTTCAGGAGAGGTGTATACGCAGCTTGGTACAAGGTTCGGGTTAACTGTAGTTGCCATGCCGCAAATGTGTTCAACTGCGGCAATGCCCTGTGCTTCGGCTGCGTGTGCAAGCTGTATGCCGCCGGTAACATCGCCGATGGCGTAAATATGCGGCACATTGGTCTGGTAATTGGCGTTGACTTTAATACGCCCGCGTTCCAGTTCAAGGCCTGCTGCTTCCGGGTTCAGACCTTCGGTAACGGCACGGCGGCCAACGCAAATCAGCACGCCGTCGGCGCTTACGGTTTCGGTTTGGCCTTTCCGTTCAAAAGTGCAGGTCAGTTTGCCGTTTTCCTGCGTAATGCCGGTTACAGTGCTGGCAGTGTTGACAGCAACGCCGCGTTTTTTTAAAATCATGGTCAGGTTCTGCGAAATTTCGCGGTCCATGTTGGCAAGTATTCTGTCCAGGGCTTCAATAATGGTAACCTTACGGCCAATGCCGTTATAAACGCTTGCCATTTCCACGCCGATAACGCCGCCGCCGATAATTACCAGCTCGTTGTAATCGCACGCATCGGTGTCAAGCATTTCATCGCTGGTAACAACATTGGGCAAATCAGCGCCGGGGATGGGCGGCACAAACGGTTTGCTGCCCGTTGCTACAATAAAGTTTTTGGCGGTGTAGGTTTCGCCGTTTACGGTCACGGTTTCCGGCGATGTAAAGGCTGCCGTGCCTTCGATAACGTCAATGCCATTACCTTTTAAAAGCTGTGACACGCCGCCGCGGAGCTGTTCCACTACCTGTGCTTTGCGGGCGTGCATGGCTTTAAAATCTGCTTCTTTGCCGCTTACGTTGATACCCATTTTTGCGGCTTCGCCAAGTTCGCGGTATAAATTAGCGCTGTGCATTAAGGTTTTTGTGGGGATGCAGCCGCGGTTAAGGCAGGTGCCGCCAACTTCCGCACGTTCAATAACGGCGGTTTTAAGCCCAAGCTGCGCCGCACGTATAGCAGCAACATAGCCGCCCGGGCCTGCGCCGATAACAATTAAATCGTATTGCATGGTAATGCGCCTTTCTATATTGTAAGTTCTGCTAAAAATTTACTGATGTCGTTTCCTGCTGCGTTGTTTATTTTTTGCGCTGCCTGTGCCAAGTCCTGCGCCGTAAACATGCAGCCGTTAAAAAATTGCCCTGCGCCATTTAAAAGCTGCCAGTCCATAGAATCTGTATAAACCTGTGCTTCCTCAACTTTACCGCCGTCGATTTTGCAGCACAGAGTAAAACTGCCCCAATCAAAGCGGGCTTCCGTCTGCCAGGTAAAGGGCAGGCGTTTGCCGAGGCGGAAGTCATCATTTTTAAACTCTTGCTCGTAACTTAAAAGCTCGGCTTCATTAAAATCTGCGGCGTTCAGCCGGTGCGGCTTGCTGCCGTAAATTTCTGCAAAAGCATTAATCAGTGCGTTTTGCAGTACAGGTACGGTTAACGTTGGGCAAACTTCTTTAAGGTTAAGCACGCGGCTTTTAACGGAACTAACGCCTTTGGCTTTCAGTTTCAGTGGGGAAACGGTCAGGTATTTTGCCATTTTATCCGTTTTAACGTCAAGTAAAAGCGTGCCATGATGGTATTTTTTGCTGCCGCTGGTATAAAAGGCATTGCCTGATACTTTGCGCCCATCTACAAGAATATCGTTGCGCCCGCTTTTTTCGGCTTTAATGCCAAGGTTTTGCAGGGCGGTAATGATAACGTTAAGCTGGCGGTCAAGATTGTAAGCCGATATATCCGTTAAAAAGGTGAAGTTTAAATTGCCGCTGTCGTGGTACACAGCGCCGCCGCCGGAAAGACGGCGGACAAGATGCCCGCCGTCATTACGCAGCAGTGCCATGTTACATTCTGCCCACGGGTTTTGGTTGCGCCCGATAACAACGGTTTTTTTGTTTTGCCACAGGTACAGCGTTACGCTGCCGGCAGGGATATGTTCAAGCAGGTAGCGTTCTGCCGCCAGGTTGCGGTATGGATTGGTGCAGCTTGTAATGTAACAGGAAACCGGTATTTTATTTGCGTACATATTTTAAAATAGGTTTGCGTGCCGCCTGTACTTCGTCGGGGCGTTTAATCTGCGCATTATGCGGAGCGTTGTGCATGTATCCGGCATCGGTATGCGCGAGCGCGTGCAGTTCTAAAAGCGCAGTTACAGCTTCGTCCAAAGTTTTGCGGTTTTCCGTTTCTGTAGGTTCCAGCATCAGCGCTTCATGCACAATAAGCGGGAAGTACATCGTTGGCGGGTGAATGCCGCGGTCGATTAACGATTTGGCAACATCCAGCGCCGTTACGCCGGTAGCTTTTTTCAGTTCCTCAAGGCTCATGACAAATTCGTGCATGCAGGTATGGTCATAAGCCATATCATAGGTGTCCTTTAATTTGTGCATCATGTAGTTGGCGTTTATAACTGCCGTTTCCGATGCTTCACGCACGCCTTCGCTGCCAAGCGTTAATACATAGGCAAGCGCCCTTACGCATACAAGGAAATTGCCGTAGAAGGAACGCATCTGTAAATGCCCTGCTTCTGCATTGTCGCCCAATGCGGATGTAGGCAGGAAATCTTTTAAGATAGCTTTGCATCCAACCGGTCCTGCGCCGGGACCGCCGCCGCCGTGCGGGGTGGAGAAGGTTTTGTGCAGGTTGAGGTGTACAACGTCAAAGCCCATATCGCCGGGACGGGCAATGCCCATAACGGCGTTAAGGTTCGCGCCGTCGTAATAGCACAGGCCGCCTGCTTCGTGGATGATATTGGTAATTTCAAGAATATTGCTGTCAAACAGGCCAACGGTGTTAGGGTTGGTAAGCATCAGCCCTGCCGTAGTATCGTCAACAGCGGCGCGCAGTGCGTCAAGGTCAACGCAGCCGTCTGCGCCGGAAGGCACGTTAACAGTGGTAAAACCTGCCATTGCCGCGCTGGCTGGGTTAGTGCCGTGCGCGCTGTCCGGTACGATAATTTTGGTGCGTTTGGCATCGCCATGCGCTTCATGGTATTTTTTAATCAAAAGTAAGCCTGTAAATTCACCGTGCGCACCGGCGGCAGGCTGAAAGCCCATTTTATCCATGCCGGTAATTTCGCACAGGTATTTATCCAAAAGTTCAAGCGCATCAAGGCAGCCCTGTACGGTTTCTTTGGGCTGCAGCGGGTGGATGGCGGCAAAGCCCGGCAGTGCTGCCATTTCGTCATTAATGCGCGGGTTGTATTTCATGGTGCAGCTTCCAAGCGGATAAAAGCCGTTGTTAACGCCATGGGCGCGTTTGGCAAGCGCCGTGTAATGGCGGCTGATTTCCGTTTCGGAAAGTTCCGGCAGCGGCAAGTCTGCCTGGCGGCAGAGGTTTGCGGAAAGTTCGGTTACAGGCACGTCACATTCCGGAAAAATATCGCAGCCGTGTCCGGGCATGCTTTTTTCAAATAACAGTTCCATTAAGCACACACCTCCCTGACAATGGCAGCAACTTTATCCAGAGTTTCCTTGCCTGCTTTTTCGGTTACGCACCACAGTACGCCTTCTTTAATTGGCAAGCCGCCAAGGATGCCTTCTTTGGCAAGGGCTGCCATAACTTCATCCTGTTTGGGCAGGGTAGTAACAAATTCGTGGAAAAATTCGCCTGTATAAACAAGTTTTACGCCTTCGATTTTGCAAAGTTCCTGCGCCAGATAATGTGCTTTGCTGAGGCAGAGCGTTGCTGCCTGTTTTAAGCCTTTAGGGCCAACGGTGGAAAGGTAAACTGCTGCCGTTAAAGCACACAGGGCTTCGTTTGAGCAAATATTGCTGCTTGCTTTCTCGCGGCGGATATGCTGTTCGCGTGCTTGTAAGGTAAGTACATAAGCGCGGTTTCCTTCCGCATCGACGGTTTCGCCTACAATACGTCCCGGCAGTTTGCGCGTCATGGCGGCATTGGCTGCCATAAAACCAAGGTAAGGTCCGCCGAAGCCTAACGGCAAACCCAAAGGCTGACCTTCACCAACGGCAATGTCAGCCCCGCATTCGGCAGGGGTTTTCATCAGCGCAAGTGCTATGGGATTTACGCCCATAATATATTTGGCGCCGCCTGCATGGGTTATTTCCGCAATTTCTTCTGCGTTTTCAAACTGCCCGTAAAAGTTGGGCTGCTGTACATAAACGCAGCAAACATCCGGCGTAAGCATTTCTTTTAAGGCTTCCATGTCGGTTTTGCCGTCTTTGGCAGGAATAAGGCGCAGTTCTGTGTTAGCGCCGTAGCAGTAGGTTTGCATGGTGGCGATAACGTCAGGGTTAGCCGCAGCGCTTACCAGTGCCACGGTGCGTTTACGGTCGCGGCACATAGCAATGGCTTCTGCCGCAGCGGAGGCACCGTCATATACGGATGCGTTGGCAGTATCCATGCCGGTCAAAGTGCAAATCATGGTCTGGTATTCAAAGATTGATTGCAGAATGCCCTGGCTCATTTCAGCCTGGTAGGGCGTATAGCTGGTTACAAATTCTTCTTTGGAGGTAATATATTTAACAATGGAGGGGATGTAATGGTCATATGCACCGGCGCCGCGCAGTATGGTACTGAAAACCGTGTTTTTGGCGGCAAGTTCCTGCATTTTTGCGCGTACCTGCATTTCGCTCATGCCTGCGGGCAGGTTCAGCGGTTTATCAAGGTAAACTTCGTCCGGCACATCTTTAAAAAGGCTGCGGATACTTTCATATCCTGCTTCGGCAAGCATTGCCTGCCGCTCTTCTTTAGTAGAAGGAATGTAGCTTCCCATAAGCAGGCCTCCCTTATTTTTGTTCGGATTCTACAAATGCTGCGTATTCTTCGGCGGTCAGCAAATCTTCCTGGTCAGTGATAGTGTCAAAACGGGCAATCCAGGCATCGTAGGGAGCTTCATTAATTGCCTGCGGTGCATCTGCCAGTTCTTCGTTAACTTCGGCAACCGTGCCGGTAACAGGGCAGTATACGTCAGAAACTGCTTTTACGGATTCCACATCGGCAAAGGTATCGCCGGTGCTGAAAGTATCGCCGGGCATGGGCAGGTTGACAAATACCAGGTCGCCCAGTTCGTTTTGCGCATAATCGGTCAGGCCAACGGTTACGCTGCCGTCATCTTCAAATTTAACCCATTCGTGAGATTTAGTGTAGCTGAGATTTTCGGGAATGTTCATAATAAAATCCTCCTTGTTTTTATGTGTTTAATTTTTAAGAACGTTTGTAAAACGGAAGGGGTACAACTTCGGCGGCAATTTTGCGTCCGCGTACGTCAACTTCAAGCTGCGTGCCCGGTTCTGCGTAATCAACAGGAACCATTGCCATGGCAACAGGCGCGTTAAGGTATGGGCAGTGTGTGCCGCTTGTAACAACGCCAATTTTGGCATCACCGCTGTAAACATCGCAATGTTCGCGCGCTATGCCGCGGCCGGTAATTTTTAAGCCCACGCGGATAACTTTCGGTTCGCCTTTGGCTAAAATGGCATCCATGCCGATAAAGTTATCTTTGCCGAGTTTTACAAAGAAATCAAGCCCGGCTTCCAGCGGAGTAATGTCATCCGTCAGTTCATGCCCGTAAAGCGGCATGGCAGCTTCAAGGCGCAATGTGTCGCGCGCACCAAGACCGCAGGGAATAAGACCGTATTCCGCGCCTGCTTCCATCAGCAGGTTCCATAATTTAGGGCCGTCTTCTGCGGCACAGTAAAACTCATAGCCGAATTCGCCGGTGTAACCGGTGCGTGATACAAGGCATTTTATGCCTTTAACGTCTACATCTTTAACGAAACTGTAATATTTAGTGGGGATTCCTTCCTGCGGGACAACCTTAGCCGCGATTTCTTTGGCTTTGGGTCCTTGCAGCGCAAGCTGGGCAATGCTGTCGGAAACATCTTCAAAAACAGCGCTGCCTGTAAGGTGCGCCTTCACCCAATCGGCGTCTTTATGGCGGTTAGCGGCATTAACTACCAAAAGGTATTCTTCACCGTTTACTTTGTAAATAAGCACGTCGTCCACAATTCCGCCGTGTTCGTTGCACATCGGGCTGTAACGTACCTGCCCGTCATACATATTGGCAAAATCATTGCAGAAAAGGTTCTGCACATTGGCAAGGGCGTCCGCTCCTTTAATTAAAAATTCGCCCATGTGCGAAACATCAAAAAGCCCGCAGGCAGTGCGCACTGCCATGTGTTCTTTAATAACGCCCGTGTACTGCACCGGCAGCAGATAACCTGCAAACGGCACAATTTTTCCTCCGGCCGCAACATGGCAATCATAAAGAGGTGTTTTTAATTCCATCAAAACGATACTCCTTTTTTCGTTGTCATGCAACGCATAATCCGGTAGTTATCCGGTATTAAGTCCATTATATAACAACAAAATCGAGTATTCAACCGAGTTTGTACCTACCCCGAAGAAATTTTCAGAAAAAACAAAAAAGCAGAAGCCGTTAAAACTTCTGCTTTAAAAGATTAATATGCCTGTTTTAAATTGTTTATGCTTTCGGCACAATATCACCGACGCCGTTTAAAATGTGGCGTGGGCGGTAAGCAAATACCTGCATGTTTTCGCGGGTGGTTACGCCGCTGAGCACCAGTACGGTTTCCAAGCCGCTTTCCATGCCTGCAACAATGTCGGTATCCATGCGGTCGCCAATCATTGCCGCTTCATCGCTGTGTACGCCAAGCAACCTTAAGCCGGTACGCATCATCAGCGGGTTAGGCTTGCCGACAAAATAAGCGTTTTTGCCGGTGGCAAGTTCAATCGGCGCTACAAAAGCGCGGCAGGCCGGAATAATGCCGTTTTCCGTAGGCCCGGTTAAATCAGAATTGGTGGCAACCAGTTTGGCGCCGTTTTGGATGAGTTTTACGGCTTTGATAATCATTTCGTAGTTGTATGATTTAGGTTCGCCGATAACGACATAATCAGGCGTGGTGTCATTCATGGTAATACCTTCTTCATACAGTGCGTTCATCAAACCGGCTTCGCCCATAACGTAAGCGCTGCACCCGGGCTGCTGGCTTTTTAAAAAGCGTGCCGTTGCCTGTGCGCTGGTGTAAAAATGGGTTTCGTCAATATCCAGCCCCATGCGCTGCAATTTTTGCTGCAAATCGCGCGGCGAGCGGTCACTGGAGTTGGTTAAAAATAAAAACTTTTTATCTTCTTGGTACAGCCAGTTTACAAATTCTTTTACGCCGGGCAGCAGTTTGTTGCCGTGGTAGATAACGCCATCCATATCGCAGATAAAGCCTTTTTTGTTTCTGATATCGTCTAAATTTTCTATGGTAAACACTCCTTTCAGTGAGATGACCTGCTTTTATTATGAAGTAAAAACGGCGCAAATTCAACAGCGGCAGCTTAAAAATTAACAAAAAATTTACGCCTGTTTAAAATATGATATAATGAAGATAAAATAAATGGCGCAGTTTTTACGGAGGTTATGATGAGAGTTGTTTTTATAGACGGCATGGGCGGCGGGCTTATGGCGCAGGTAATCAGCCAGACAGCAGGGCGTCTGCCGGATGATGTTGAACTTATCGGGCTTGGCACTAACGCTCTGGCAACAGCGGCGATGCTCAAAGCTGGGCTTAAACGCGGCGCGACCGGTGAAAACGCGGTGTGCGTAACGGCGCAGACGGCCGATGTTATTGTTGGTCCTATCGGCATTGTGCTGCCGAATTCCATGCTTGGCGAAATTACGCCGCAAATGGCGGCGGCTGTAGCACAGAGTCGCGCACGCAAACTGCTTTTGCCGGTAAATCAGAACCATTTTGAAATTATCGGTATGGATAACAAGCCGATGAGCCAGCTTGTTAAGGAAGCTGCCGATAAGATTGCGGAAATCTGCGGCAGCAGGGTTTGATAATACTTTCTGCCTGCATAATAAGGAGCCGTTGTTTGCGCACGCGGTTCTCCCTCATAAATTTTAAGTTAGAAGAAAGCCGTATAACCGTAAGTTATGCGGTTTTTGTTTTTGGCATATACAGATTTATTTGCGCCGCTATTTTAACAGTGGTATAATAAAATATCTGTAAGATGAATTTGAAATTTATGCAATATAAGGAGTTTTTTATGGTAAGCATTTGTGACCGTGTACGTTATGTAGAAACCGATATGATGGGCGTTGTGCATCACAGCAACTACTTCCGCTGGTTTGAGATGGGGCGTGTGGCATGGCTGCGCGCTGCTGGCGTAGAATTGTGGGAACTGATGAATGCCAATGTTATTTTCCCCATCACCCATGTGGAATGTAATTATAAGGAATCGGCGCTGTATGATGATGAAATTGAAATTTGCGCAACCATGACTGCTTTCAGCCGCGCAAAGATGGATTTTAAATATCAGATTGTCCGTAAAAAAGACGGCGCTGTGCTGGCAGAAGGCGAATCGCGCAACGTATTTACTGATAACAACGGGCATATTATCCGCCTTAGCGGAGATTTTTTTGACAGGATTAATGCTTTTTATAAAGAACAGCAGGCAGAGGAGACGCACTGATGGAAGAAAAATATGAAATTATACCGGTGCCGACGCGTATTTTAACGCACCATGACGATATTGTAGATGCTATTTTGGAATACGGCAAAGATAAGATAGGCCCGTGTGATGTTGTATGCGCGGCTGAAAGCGTTGTTGCCATTACGCAGGACGGAGCCAAACGCTGCGAGGATTTTAAACCTGGCTTCCTTGCTAAAACTTTATGCCACCTGTTCCCGGCCAAAGGCAGCATCAGCGGCTGGTTCAGTATGCAGGCACTGCTTGATGCTGAAGGGGCAATGAAAGTAATTATTGCCGTTATCTGCGGTTTTGCCGCCAAATGTGTGGGCAAACGCGGCGTATTTTACCAGATGGCAGGCTATCAGGCACGCCTGATTGACGATGTTACCGGCACTATGCCGCCTTATGATAAACATATTGTTTACGGCCCGTTTGAACCGTACAAAGTATCGGAAAAAATTAAAAAGGCAACCGGCTGTTACGGCGCAGCCATTGCCGATGTTAACGATTTAAAACGTGCAGCCGTGCTTGGCTGGAGCGAAGGTGTTGACCCGGACAAAGTGGCGCAGATTTTAATTGATAACCCGTTTGGCAACGGCAGCCAGAAAACACCGATTGTTGTAATTAAAAATTACGCCAAATAAGGAGGGCTTGAAATGCTGTTAATTATAGAAATCATTGCCGGGCTTATCCTGCTTGGCGTTGTGGCTGTGGCAGTGTTTATTGCCATGCAGCCGAAACATAAATTTATATTTGATGTGGCAAAACGCACTAAAGCGGAACTTGCTGCCAAAACCGAAGATAAGCTGAGCTTTAATGTGGACGTGCCGTTCAGCAACGAAGGCGGCGATGAAGGGCTTGTTTTGGATGCCTTTATGCGCATTTATCTGCCGCAGGAGCAGTATGACAAAGCGCTTGTACGCGGCAAAATTAATTTAAAAGATGTGCCGCGTGATGACGATTATTTTGAAGCCATGGTAATGCCTAAAGGCGAACATAAAACCATGACCGCAAAATTTGAAGTAACGCCGATGCATGGGGCAACGCTTGCCGAAGCCGTTGCCGGACTGCCGGATTTTGACGTGGCGTTGTATTGGGAATGCCGCGGGCGCGAAAACCTTTATACCATTAAAAAGTTCATAACCATCAGCGCAGATGAAGTTAAAGCACTGATGAAATAATTTAAGCCCTGCCTTATGGCGGGGCTTTAGTATTTCCCTATGCAGGAATAAATTAAAATTTATATAATAGATAATATAGTTAGAGAAATTTGTATTTGTAAAGGATGGTAAATTATGAATATTATCAAGGATGAACCTACTATTTGGAGATTACAAACCAGAACGGCAAGTGAAGATGGAAATAAAATATCAGGATATTGTAGGAAAAACAATATTTTGGCTATGGGATGGAGTTTATGTGATAGTACGATTAATGAATTTGGAACTACACAAGAAGAAATAAATAATTTAAAACTTAAAAGAGATAATGTAAAAGATGAAAAAGATTATGCAAATTTATTCAAAATAATTTATAGTAATGATTATAAAAAACATGGTAATAAAATTAATCCTAATATTACGCGCTTACAGCAAGAAGTAAAGATAAATGACCTTGTTTGGATGCGTGATAATGGAGTGTATTATATAGGCAGAGTTGGTGAAAACAGTAAATGGCAATATTTTTATGATGAGGAAACATCTTACAATGACGCTGGTAATCAAAGAACAGATATTGAATGGATTGAGGTTGGTGCAGAAGATAGCGTACCTGGAAAAGTTTGTACTGCTTTTATCCAAGGTCATACATTGCAGCGGATAAATAAATCTGGAGTTAATATTTTTTCAAAATATATTTACAACAAGAACACAGCAACTAATAATAAGTATAATATAGAAAACATCAAGTCGGATGATATAAAAAAATGTTTCTATTCATATATTTCGCCGACAGATTGTGAAGATTTATTGTGTATGTGGTTGTATAAAAAATGTGGTTATATTTGTATACCATCCACAAATAAAAATGCAACAGAATCATATGAGTGCGTACTTTTAAATCCTGTTGATGGTAAGCGAATTTTTATACAAGTAAAATGTGGAGATACAGATATTAATGCGGAAAAATACATTGATTTAGATGGAGATGTGTATTTGTTTACTTCTTATGGAAAGCTTACTTTGTATAAAAATAAAAATAATATCAAACAAGTTTCTTCTGATGAATTGTTTGAATTTGCATTTGATCTTGAAAATAAAAATCTTTTGCCAAAAAATATTTTAACATGGGTTACATTGATTAAAGAATTAGAAAAAGTTGATTGACTAATTAAGGGTTTTGAAAATAGTTATACATTAAAAGATTAAGCTTTATTTCAGTTTGCTTTAAGGTTGCAACGGTATATTAGCTGTATAAAGCAGGTGATAATAATGAAAGTTTTACTGGCTGAGGATGATGCACGCCTTGGCAAAATGCTGAAAAATATTTTAAATAAAAACGGAGTTGCAGTAAAATGGGTAACTGACGGCAAAGAAGCATATGATGAAAGCTATGCCGATGTTTATGACGTACTGATACTGGACTGGATGATGCCCAGCATGGATGGCATGGAACTTTGCCGCACGCTGCGCACAGAAGAATATCAGGGTAAAATTTTAATGCTGACGGCACGCGGAACTTTGGATGATAAAGTGCAGGGCTTAAATGCCGGTGCGGATGATTATCTTGTTAAGCCGTTTGCGGTAGCTGAACTTTTGGCACGCCTTAATGCGCTTGTACGCAGGCAGGGCAGTTATGTTGAAGAAAGGCTTGAATATAAAGGCTTTACTTTAAACAGCAGCGATTATACCATTGCTTACGGCGGACAGAAAGTATTGCTGCGTCCGCGTGAATTTAAGCTTATGGAGCTGCTTTTGCGCAATGCAGGCAAAATTTTGCCGCGTGAACTGATATTAGAACGTGTATGGGGCATCGGCAGCGACATTACAGAAAATAATCTTGATGTGCATATCCGCGCGCTGCGCCGTAAACTTGAACTGCTGCATGGCGAAAGTTTAATAAAAACCATGCGCGGCGTTGGATATATGGCAGAGGCAGATAATGTTTGATAACTTAAAAAAGCGTTTAACGCTTATGTATACGGGCATTTTTGCGCTGATAATGGTATTGGTGGTTGCCGTTACGGTAATTATCGGCAGTGTTTCCGTAATTAAAAATGAAAAAGAAATGCTGGTTGAGGACATTCATGATGAATGGCGTGAATGGGTCGGCAGCGGTGAATTGCCGGTAGACCCGTTTTTGGTGGAACGCGGCGAAATGATGGCGCTGCTTTATGACGGCAGCGGCAAAATAGTTGTTGACCAGATGTCGGACAGCCCTTATGAACAGGAAATTAATGCCCTGCGTGATTCGTGGCCTTTACCGGAAGATGCAGCGGATATACTGTATTTTAAAGACGGCAGCGGCGAATGGCATTTCTTTTTGGTTGGAGCCTGCACTTTTTGGGAAAACGGCAGTGTTAAAGGCAGGCTGTATACGTTTTTTAATTTAGAAGATTATTATGATATGGCGGTTGATGGGCTGTGCTTTGTGTTTTTGCTGTGTCTTTTGTGCGTGGTGTTAGCTGCGGCAGGCGGCTATTATATGGCGGGCAGGAACATTAAGCCGATGGAACTGCTTTTTAAGCGTGAGCATGATTTTGCGGCGGATGCTTCGCATGAACTGCGCACGCCGCTGACAGTGCTGAGCCTCGGCATTGAAAGCCTGCAAAATGATGACAGCAGTACATACAGCAGTTTTGCCCGCGAAACTCTTGCAGATATGCAGCATGAAGTTAATTATATGGCCAAACTTACAGCGGCGCTGCTTACGCTGGCACGCAGCGATGAAAATGAAATAAGCGTAAGCAGGCAAAAAACAAATTTAGCGGAAATTTTAAAATCTGTGTGCGCTAAAATGCGCACGCTGGCAGAGCAAAAAGGGTTAGCGCTTGTGTGCAGCGTACCTGATGAACTTGAGGCAATGGCTGATAAAGACAAGTTTGAGCAGCTTGTTGTCATTCTTGTGGATAACGCAATAAAATATTCCGACAGCGGTACTATTACGGCCGAACTTACATTAGAAGGCGGCAATGCGGTGCTGAAGGTAATGGACGAAGGCATCGGCATTACTGAAAATGATGCGCAATATATTTTTGAACGTTTTTACCGTGTAGATAAAGCGCGTTCGCGTGCTGCAGGCGGGTTTGGGCTTGGTTTAAGCATTGCCCGCTGGATTGCCGAAAAGCATGGCGGCAGTATAACGGCGGCGCCGCGTAACGGCAAGGGCAGCGTATTTACAGTGCGTATGCCGCTGCACGGCTAAAAAATTAAGATTCTTTTCATTAAACAAACTCCCTGTTTCAGTTAGCTTTAATAGCAGTTAAGTAGAATTAAAGCAAGCTGATTTCAGGGAGTTGATTTTTTATGAAGAGTTATGGCTGGATATGGTTTTGGATTGCTGCCGCACTGTTATTGTTTTTCGGCAACGGTCAGTTATGGATTACCGATTCGGTAGAATCGAATTATGCTCTTACTGCAAAAGAAATGCTTGAAAGCGGCGATTGGATATCGCCGCAAATTTACGGCCAATACTGGTATGATAAACCGGTATTGTTTTACTGGCTTACGGCGCTTGGCTTTAAAATTTTTGGCTTTAATGAATTCGGCGCAAGGTTTTTCCCTGCGCTTTTCGGAATGGGCTCGCTGGCGCTTATTATTTACGCAGGCCATAAAATATATGGCAGCAAAGCAGCTTTCTGGAGCGGCGTTGTGCTTTTGACAAGCACGGAATTTTTTCTAATAAGCAAATCTGTTATTACAGACAGTACGCTGTTTTTCTTTTTCAGCATGGCGCTTGTATTTTTTTATTTTGGTTACAGTACGGCGCAGAAAAAATATTATTATGGTATGTATGCCGGCATGGCTTTGGCAACTTTAACAAAGGGGCCTATTGGCTTTTTGCTGCCGGGGCTGATTATAGTGCTTTTTTTAACGGCTGCACGAGGCTGGCGGGAACTTGAAAACATGAAAGTTTTCAGCGGCACGCTGTTGTTTTTGCTGCTTGCTGCGCCCTGGTATGCGGTAATGTATAATTTGCATGGCAGTGCATTTGTAGAACAGTTTTTTGGTACCCATAATTTGTGGCGTGCTGCGGTATCGGAACATCCGCGTGATAATGTGTTTTACTATTATACTTTGGTGCTGCTGCTGGCGCTGTTTCCGTGGAGCGGCCTGCTGCCGCAGTATTTATGCCATGCCCTGCGCAGCGGCGGTAAATGGCGCAGGCCTGATAATACAACTATGTTTTTGCTGATTTGGGCGGCTGCTGTATTTTTCTTTTTTCAAAATATGGCAACTAAATATTTAACTTATACTTACCCCATGCTGTTTCCTCTGGCTCTTTTGCTTGGCAAATATCTGGCGGAACGCGGCAGGTTTGCAATAAGCGCCGGGGCTTTAATAATGCGTGATATAGTTTATATGGCTCTGTTCGGCGGTGCGTTATGGTGCTGGTGGAACGGCATTATAAGCAGTAAGCAGGCTGCTTTAATAGGTGCTGTGGTTTTACTGGTTACCGGCATAAGCTGGATGAGTTATATTATGGATAAAGGCCTGGCGGCACCTGCCGTAATTGCCGTAACGGCACTGATGTTTAACCTGCTGTTAATTAACGAAATTGCCCTGCCTTTCAGCAATCTGCGTTCAGCCAAAGAAGTCGGACTGGAACTTGCATCATCAAAAGATATAAGCGAAGTTGGCTTGTATGGTAATTATCCGGCCTCAGCCGTGTTTTATTCCGGCAAAAAAATTGTTAAACTGGTGCATGATGAACAGCTTGCAGGTTTTGTGCCTCAAGCCTATAGCTGGAAGGTGAAAAACGTAATGCCGTTTGAAGGTTTAAAGGCGTTTAACAATTATGGGCGTTTAGTGGTTGTAAAAAAAGAGGAGATTGGCAGATTTATGGCTGCGCAAAACAAAAACTGGCTGATAGTAAATGAAAAAGGCGGCTGGTATATTTTAAAAAGCACATAGTGGGAATATAAAAAAGAGCGCATTTTTATGATGCGCTCTTTAAGCTGGTCATTTCTTTTTTGCCAGGTCAATATCACTATCTAAAATTATTGTTACCGGACCATCGTTAAAAATTTTTACGTGCATTTCCGCACCAAACTCACCGGTTTGCACGTTTACGCCTTTTGCGGCAACAATTTTGTTGAATTCTTCGTATAATTGGTTGGCAATGTCTGGTTTTGCCGCGCCGCTGAAACTGGGACGGCGTCCGTGACGGCAATCGGCATAAAGCGTAAACTGCGATATGGAGAGCACGCTGCCGCCGACATCTAAAAGGCTTAAATTCATTTTGCCCTGCGCATCTTCAAAAACGCGCAGGTTCAGCATTTTATCGGCCATCGGCGCAAGAACTGATGCATCATCATCAGGGCCAAAGCCCACCAGTGCAACAAAACCTTGTTCGATGGCACCTTTAACTTTATTTTCAATGGTAACGCTGCCTTCGGTAACACGTTGTAAAATTAATTTCATTATTTATGCGGCTGTTTTGCAGCCTGTAACCTCCTTATGCATTGCATTTATTGACAAAATTACGCACTGCGGCGTTAAATTTATCGGCTTCTTCGTAAAACAGCATATGCCCGCTTTCGGTAAACGGCACAAATTCTCCATATGGCAATTGGGAGGTAATGTATTCGCCTTGTTTAATGCCTGCGCTGAAAACAGGCCCGTCAGCATTCATAACAATTACCGGAACGTCAATCGTTGGCAAAACGCCGGTAAAATCACTGGCTAGGTAATCGGAATAAATAGCTGCGGAAATCCATGGCGGTAATTTTTTAAACTCCTCAATTACCCAGTCGGTGCCTTCCGGGCGTTTGCCGTCTTTAAAAATATTGGCGGCAAAGGTTGCCAGGTACGCTTCACGGTCATACGCCAAACGCTGGGCAATTACATTAAAACCATCCATGTTGTAACCGTGCAGGCCTTGTGTGTTCCATGGTTCGGGGCTGAAGGGGAACGGCGTCATATCAATAAGCCCAAGGCCTTTTATCTGCTGCTGGCCAAACTGGTCAAAATACGAAAGCAAAATCGGCCCGCCCATGGACCAGCCCATAATTACGGCATCTTTTAAATTAAGATACTCAATTAAATCGAATAAATCGCAGGCAAACTGTTTAATGGTAAGCCCATGCAGCCCTTTGGAGGAATTGCCGTGCCCGCGCAAATCAAACGTAACAACGGTAAAATCTTTGGCAAGTTCATCAACATTGCGCTGCCAGAACAAATGCGAGCATTGCCAGCCATGCACCAAAACAAGCGGCCTGCCGCTGCCGCGTACTTCATAATATAAATGGGCGCTGTCTGCCGTGTTAAAATAACCCTGTTTCATAAAACACACCTCGCTTTGCAAAAAAACTATCGTTGTTATACTTCGCCGCGGGTGGTAAAAAGCCTGCCGGAAGTTGGCGTATGGCAAAAAATAAGGCATGGCTTTGCGCGCCATGCCTTTTGTAAATAGAAGTTATTTTCCTTTGGCTGCCAAATCTTTTTCGCCTTTATCTACAACATAGGACACTACTGCGTCGCCAGTAATATTTACGCAGGTACGCGGCATATCAAGAATACGGTCGATACCGGCAATAAGTGCGGAACCTTCAAGCGGCAGGCCAACAGCGGTTAAAATCATGGTAAGCATGATGAAGCCTGCGCCCGGTACGCCCGCAGTGCCAATGGAAGCCAGTGTACCGGTGAGTACAATGGTAAGCATTTGTGCGGAGTTGAGGTCGATGCCGTAAAGCTGGGCAACAAACAGTGCGCATACGCCCTGGTAAACAGCGGTGCCGTCCATGTTAATGGTTGCGCCGAGCGGCAGTACAAAGCTGGATACTTCCTTGGAAACGCCCATTTTTTGTACGCAGGCAAGGTTTACCGGCAGCGTGCCGTTGGAAGAACAGCTTGTAAATGCAAGTATTTGTGCAGGTGCAAGGCCTTTGAAGAATTTAAGCGGACTGAATTTGCCGATGAATTTCAACATGCCGCCGTAAACAAAAACTGCAGAATGCCGTAGATTATTCCTAAATGCAGGCCAGACAAGGCTAAAACATGGCTTACACCCGTAATGGAAAACAATTCGCGCGTTGAGCGTTCCAACAAGTGTTTGTCACCGAGCGTAAGGGCAGACAACACAGCAAGACTTTCGCCACCTATTCCCGAAAGTTCGTATTTGTTTTGCAGGTAGTCACGGAACTGTCTCGCACGCAAGGCAGCGCGCTCGAAGAAACCGAGGTTTTGATTTATGATACTTAGCGCCCTCTCCTGGCTCAACGGTTTGAGCTTGCCATTATAGGCAAAAGCTGTTCCCGATACACCGGAACGGATTAGCGAAGAAGCATAGTCGGGCTCGTATGGATTACCTGTGTTGCGTGGAGTGCTTACTGTAGAAAAAAATATGACCCCGTCGCCCGTGTCAAGCGTATCCGTTTCAGGCGAACGCATAGCCGTGAGCTCTATTGTGCGCGACAATGTCTTATAAGTGCCTTTTTCATAACACGATGTCAGACGCACACGCATTCTTGACACTTTGTCATACTTTTTAGGGCAATCATAAACCACTCCTTCATACACAGCAGGAGAATCCGACCAGGAACAGCGCAAAGCATCGTCCGAATGAAGAAAAGTATACGTGCCCCACGAAACAAAGAATAAGTTGACAACTACTCCAAACCATACTTTTTCAACGCTGTAATGCTTCACGAACAGCATTGCTATGAGAAGTGCGGCAGAAACAAGCGTTGCGGCAAAAAACACACTGCTGTACTCCGAAAAGACACTGCGCCCTGCGTTTCCAACAGCTATTCCTATAGCCAATGGAAGCACATAGCGCAGTACAGGATAGTTTTCAAACGCATTACCGAGGCTTTCCGGCCTGCGGCGTGAAGCATCCGCATTTTTTTTGCCGTTATACGCCATATTGGAAATGGTTATGCTGCTTATTCCAAGGATTTCAGAGCCTCTATCTCTGCTTCAGGATTAGGAGAGTTGAATATCGCCGAACCGGCAACGAGCACATCCGCACCAGCGTCGACAAGCATTTTTCCTGTCTCCAGATTAACCCCGCCATCTACCTCGATAAGTGCGCTTGAACCGGACTCATCCACCAAAGTACGCAGTTTCTCGACTTTTTTAAGCGATTGCTCAATAAACCGCTGCCCGCCAAAACCCGGATTAACTGACATAATGAGTGCCAAATCGAGGTCGCAAATTACATCTTCAAGCATTGAGACAGGCGTTGACGGGTTCAAAGTCGCGCCGGCCAGCATTCCGGCGGCATGAATCTGCTGTATTACTCTGTGCAAATG
>CAJLLL010000014.1 GCA_905207485.1 uncultured Phascolarctobacterium sp. | reverse complement strand
ATACCACGACTTCATGGTTGTGCCGCCGCTGACAGCTACAATATGTTTTTTGCCGTCACTTAAAAGCCCGCTTAAAATACGTGCTGCCGCACGGCCTATTTCCCTTTTTACAACTTCTTCCTGGTCAGAATCACCGGGAATAATAACAACCTTGCCGATATTCAGCTTTTCACATAAAAGCTGTTCCAGTGAATTAAGCCCCTGTAATTTGCGTACATAATCAGCAAGTTCACGAAGTATATCCATTCCTTCCTCCGTAACAGTCATTCCGGACGAAGAAAAAACAAGCAGCCCGCGGCTCTTTAAAAAATCCACCTGGGCGCGCAAAACTCTCTCGCTAAGCCCAAGCCTTGCCGCCAAAGCACGCCTGCCTATAGGATGTTCGTGACTGACCTGCCGCAAAATCTGATAGCGCTGTACCAAAAGGTTGGTCAGTTCGGGAACTATTTTCTTTTGTAAATTAATAATGCTGTCCATAAGCTCCACCAAACACGTTTTGTCCCTCGTGGTCCTTTTTTAGTCCCACAGTCTCTAAACAAAACAAATAAGAGTACCTTATTTATAAATATTGTAACACATATCCCATAAAAAAAGAAGGGCAAAACAAAAAAGTTGAAGGCAATTTTGCCTTCAACCTGTAAAATTTAGTTTAAATCTTTAATTTTTACTTTCTATAATTTACAATTTCCGGATTCATATCATGATATTGCAGGCGGTGTTTAGCAACAGCCTCCCATTCAGTGCCCGGTTTGCCGTAATTTGCATACGGGTCAATTGCAAGCCCTCCGCGCGGAGTAAACTTGCCCCAAACTTCAATATATTTGGGTTCCATCAGCTTAATTAAATCTTTCATTATAATGTTTACGCAGTCTTCATGGAAATCGCCGTGATTGCGAAAGCTGAACAGATAAAGTTTCAGCGATTTGCTTTCTACCAGTTTCATATCTGGCACATAAGAAATATAAATTGTCGCAAAATCCGGCTGTCCGGTCATAGGGCAAAGGCTGGTAAATTCCGGGCAGTTAAATTTAACAAAGTAATCGTTACCGGGATGCTTATTTACAAATGCCTCCAAAACCTGCGGTGCGTAATCAGTAGGGTAATCTGTTTTATGCCCTAACAGCCCTACTCCTTTTAATTCTTCTTTACTTCTTCCAGATGTCATATTTATTTCCTTTCTGCCGCTAAACTTACGGCGAACGTTTTTTCAAGAGCGGTTACAAGCGCCATGCCGGCAACGCCGCAGATAAACTGTCCTACTACAACAGTAGATGCCAATACCCAATAAGGTATATCCAAAATGATAGAAAGCCACACCGGCACACCAAGCCCAGGTATAAGCGTTATGGCAAGCAGAATGCACCAGTTGCCGCACCCAAAACGTTTGGCAAGCACTATAACGGAAGTTGTTAAAATGCCTACAACGCCGCCGCCAATCATATCCAAAGGCCCAAGCCCGCCCATAATGGCATTACTGATAACATTTGCCAAACCAAACGGAACTATTAAAAACGGAAAAATAGCACTTAACCCGTACATTGCCGTTGAAATGCGCACCTGGTACTGCCCGAAGGCAAAACTTTGCGTACACATCATTATTACAATATACAGGGCAATACAGATACCGGCTATTGTTAATTTTTGCGTTTGTGTGTAATTGGTTTTCATTTTATCACTCCTCATATTCAAGCGGGTCTGTAGAACCATTTGCCGCAAAGGCAGCTTTACGGTCAATACATGTGCCGCATTTTCCGCACGGCTTTTCGTTGCCGCAATAACAGCTCCATGTCAATTCATACGGCACACCAAGTTGCAGACCAAGCCCGACAATTTCTTTCTTCGTCATTTTTACAAACGGAGCAACAAGCTGTACTTTCCGCCCGCTGCCAATATAAATGCCTTCATTCATTTTATTGTTAAAATCACTGCTACAGTCAGGATATGCACTGCCGGCAGCATCATCGGCATGCGCGCCGTAATAAACAACACTGCAATTTTGTGCCAGCGCAATGCTTGCCGCTACACTTAAAAATACGCCGTTGCGGAACGGTACATAAGTTGTTACAGCTTCACCGTGCCTGTCTTTTAGTTGTTCTGCATAAGACTGCTGCGGTATTTCTTCTGTAGATTGTTGTAGAAGCGAGCAATTGCTGTAAGCAAATACCGGCGTTAAATCAAGCTTTAAAAGTTCAGTATTATAATAGACCGCTATTTTTTCGGCAGCAGCCAGTTCTTTACTGTGTTTTTGCCCGTAATACAATGCAAGTGCGGCAACATCAGCATATTTTTCTTTTGCCAGAGCAAGACATGTGCTGCTGTCAACGCCCCCGCTTAAAAGTACCAGTGCTTTCATATAGCCTCCGTAAAATAAAAAATCCGTCTGACTACAGACGGATTGCATAACAATAAAATTGCCGTCAAGCGGCAAACGCCCGTAGTTTTGTTTATAGACTGGATGGTCTCGAACAGTCTGTTATTCAGTTACTTAAACAGTATAACCAATATTTTTTGTTTTGGCAAGCAAAAATTACAAAAACGGCAGTTATGCAAACCGCCGTTTTTGTATTGAGGAATTTTAATGAGCATTATTTTTAGGCAGCACAAAGGTTATTTTTGTTCCTTTGCCAAGCTCACTTTCCAGTTCTACACGCCCTTTATGGAATAAAACCCCGTGTTTAACAATGGAAAGCCCAAGCCCAGTTCCGCCCGTTTCTTTATTGTGGCTTTTATCGGCACGGTAAAAACGCTCAAAAACACGTTCACGGTCTGCCGTGCCAATGCCAATACCTGTATCGCTGACGCAAACCGTTGCTTCATCAGTTCCATCCGTTACATTTACGGTTACGCTGCCGTTATCCTTATTGTATTTTATAGAATTATCAATAAGGTTATACAGAACTTCGCTTAATATAGCAGGTACACCGGATACAACAGCATCGGCACCTTTTACATCTACAGTTACTCCTTTGCCCTGCGCCTTATGTTTTAAACGCAAAGCAACGGACTGTGCCAATTCATGCAAATCAACATTTTCAAACTCACCAGCCGATTTATTCTCGTCCAGACGCGAAAGTTCCATAATATTTTGGATTAGCTCTATCATATTTTCAGCTTCGGCATGGATGCGCTCTAAAAAGCGCTGTTTGTCTTCATCTTTAACCAGCCCGTTTTTCATAATCTCGGCATAACCGAGAATAGATTGGAGCGGCGTTTTAAGTTCGTGCGATACATTTGCACTGAACTCACGGCGCATTTTTTCGGCAGCCATTTTTTCAGTAACATCGTAAATTAAAATAACACTGCCGCTGCCGTTTACACTGCTGCCTGAAAGCTGATAATATCTGCAGTCTTTTTCATAAAGTCCTTCTGCGGAACCGTCTGCTGAAATTTTTTGCAAAAGCTCCTGCACTTCCTGCGCACGGTCAACACTTAAAATATTTCTGCCTATTACAGACTGGCTGTTAAAACCAAAAATTTTGGCAGCGCTTTCGTTAACGAAAAGTACGTTTTGATGCCCGTTTAACAGTACCAAGCCTTCACTCATATTATTGGTTATAATAGTGAGCTCTTCCTGTTTGCGGCGCAGCTTATCAAGGTTTTTGCTAAGCTGGCGTTTCTGCTTGGCTATACGTGTCAAAAATGGAGCCAGTTCGTCATAAGTATCATTATCGAGCGGTTCATCAAGGTTTACCATGTCCAGAGGCTTAACAAGTTTTTTGGTAAGCCTGCGCGCTGCAATGCTTGCCAAAAGCGCAACAAAAATTACTATGCCAAGCATAAACGGCATCATTTGCGTTACCGATTTATAAATGCTGTCAATAGTACGTGCCAGGCGCAGAATCTTCCCGTCGTCAAGACGCACTGCATAGTAATATGTTGTTCTGTCCAAAGTGTCTGAAAAGCGCTCTTCCTCTCCTGAGCCTTTTTCTACCGCTTCCATAACTTCTTGGCGCATGGCATGGTTTTCCAGCGTATTTGCTTCTGCCTGGTTATCAAACAAAACAGTGCCGTCTGTATCAATAAGGGTAATGCGCACATCGCCCGAATTTTCGGCCGCAATGAGATTTAAATAATTATTGCCGCCGCTTTGCAGGCCCATACTTATATAACGGGCTTCCTGCCGCAGTTCTTTTTTTGTTTCGTTAAAGAAATCCTGCGACACAACAAATGTTATTAAAAGAGAAGCCAGCAGCACTGCCGTCGCGGCAAGTGCTACCAGCGTTCTGAAAATTTTATTTTTCATGTTCTGCACCTATGCGGTAACCAACGCCGCGCACTGTTTCAATTACCGTGCTGGCAGAGCCTAATTTTTGGCGAAGCGTGCGGATATGCACATCAACAGTACGTGTTTCACCGGCAAAATCATAGCCCCAAATATCTGTAAGAAGCTGTTCGCGGGTAAATACCTGTCCCGGGCGTTCCATCAATTTATGCAGCACCTCAAATTCTTTGTAGGTAAGCACAATTTCTTCGTTATTTACAAAAACCATATGGCGCGCTATATCCATCTTAATGGCACCGGCAGTAAGCTCATTGGCTTTATCTTCTTTTATGTACCGGCGCAATACTGCTTTAACGCGCGATACCATTTCCATCATGCCGAAAGGTTTGGCAATATAATCATCGGCGCCGCTGTCAAGCCCCATTACCTTGTCAAATTCCGAACCTTTGGCAGTAGCCATAATAACCGGTATGCCTGCCGTACGTTTATCGCGGCGCAGGCGCTTGAGCACCGCAATGCCGTCATCTCCCGGCAGCATAATATCAAGAATAATAAGCTGCGGCATAACAGTTTCCAGCGCTTTAAAAAGGTCCTCGCTGGTTTCCAGCCCTATTGCCGGAAAGCCTGTGGACTTTAAGGTATAAACTTCAAGTTCGCGGATATTAGGATCGTCCTCCACGCAGAATATCATGTATGCTTTCCTCCTCAAGCGTTCCCGTTATCATAAACAATACCCATTGAGAAATGTTTACGGCATGGTCGCCTACTTTTTCAAAGTATTTGGCAATCATCAGGTAGTCAATTGCCTGTTCGCCGCTGTCCTGAGTATTGCGGATAATATGGATAAGCTCGCGTTTAGCCTGGGCAAACAGCTCGTCAACCTGGTCATCATCGCGTTCAACCTGCTGTGCCGTACGGATATCGCTTTTTACAAAAGCATCCAAAGTGTTGGATACCATTTTTTTTGTTACGGCAGCCATTTGTTTAAGAATTGAAGTGTCATAATCCATTCTTAAATTATCCTGGCTTAAAATTTCGGCAATGTTGCCGGCAACTTCGCCAATGCGGCGCATATCGGTTACAATTTTCAGTGCAGAAGAAATCTGGCGCAGGTCGGATGCTACCGGCTGCTGTTTCAGTAAAAGGTTAATGCAGATATTCTCCAGTTCCCTTTCTTTTTCCTCTGTTTTTTTGCTTAAAATTATAATATCCCTTGATACTTCGTCAGTAGGGTTATCAAGCGCATTTGCAACTTTCTCCAAAGCGTTTTCGCACAAGGTGCCCATAACGATGAGTTCGGTATTGAGCTGCTCCATTTGTGCCATAAATCTGCTTCTTACCATCAGCCGAACCTCCCTGTAATATAATCTTCTGTCTTTTTCTCTTTAGGATTGCTGAACAATGTTTCAGTATCATTAAACTCAACAACTTCTCCCAAAAGGAAGAACGCGGTTTTATCGGAGATGCGGACTGCCTGCTGCATATTGTGCGTTACTATAACAATAGTATAATTCTGTTTTAATTCTACTGCAAGGTCTTCAATCTTCAAAGTAGAAATAGGGTCAAGCGCAGAAGTGGGTTCGTCCATTAAAAGTACTTCAGGCTGAACTGCAAGCGCCCTTGCAATGCACAAACGCTGCTGCTGGCCGCCGGAAAAACCAAGTGCGCTTTTATTGAGGCGGTCTTTAACTTCATCCCAAATTGCCGCTTTACGCAAAGAATCTTCTACAATATCATCAAGTTTGCTTTTATTATGGATGCCGTGAGTTCTCGGTCCGAAAGCGATATTATCATAAACGCTCATCGGAAACGGATTAGGCTTTTGGAATACCATGCCGACACGTTTGCGCAGCATGTTTACATCGTCGTTAAGGTAAATGTCATCACCGTTTAAAAGCACCTTGCCGGTAACGCGGCAGCCTTCAACCAAGTCATTCATACGGTTAAGGCAGCGCAGCAATGTTGATTTACCGCACCCGGAAGGCCCGATAAAAGCAGTGATTTCTTTTTCGCGGATATGCATGTTAATATCCTTCAGCGCGTGAAATTCGCTGTAATACAAATCGAGGTTTTCAATAGTAATCTTATCTTCCATCTCAGTTCCCTTTCATCAATTTACGTGCCATATAAGAAGAAACGGCATTAATTGCTATAACAATAACTACAAGAATAACGGCCGTTGCATAAGCCTGCTTCATAAACAAACCTTCGCTGGCAAGCACATACATATGCACTGCCAATGTACGTCCGGAAGAAAACACATCATGCGGCAAGGCAGCAACTGTGCCGGAAGTATACATCAATGCAGCGGTTTCACCTACAATACGGCCTATGCCGAGAATTACGCCTGCCAGAATGCCCGGTATTGCCGAAGGCAGTACAATGGCAAATACTGTGCGGAGCTTACCTGCACCAAGACCATAGCTGCCTTCACGGTAACTATCAGGAATAGCCTTTAACGCTTCTTCGGTAGTACGCATAATCAGCGGCAGAATCATAATCGCAACCGTACAGGAACCTGCAAGCAGCGAATAACTCCATTTTAAATAAGTTACAAAAAACAGCATGCCGAACAAACCGTAAACAATGGAAGGTATGCCGGAAAGCGTATCTGCAGTAACCCTTACAACGCCTACTATTTTATTATCGCGGCTGGCATATTCAACAAGGTATATTGCCGCAAAAATGCCAAGCGGCGTGGCAATGGCCAGTGCCAGAAGCACCATAATAATGGTATCAACCAAAGCCGGAAACAAAGAAACATTCTGTGTATTATATTCTAAAGCAAACAAATCAAAATTGATGTTGGGAATGCCCTGCATCAAAATATAGCCTAACAAAAAGGCAAGCGATAAAAATGTAACTACCGCTGAAACAAATACACATACAAGCAAGGCAATAGACAACGGGTCGCGCCCGTACCTGTACAGAGTTTTACTGAGCGTATTGCCATTCATTGCTGTACCACCTTACCCTTCAGATACGAGAACGTTAAATTAATAATGAGAATGAAAATAAACAAAACAACAGCCGTTGCTATCAGCGCATCGCGGTGCATATCGGCAGCGTAACCCATTTCAATAACAATATTGGTGGTCATGGTACGCACGCCCTCCAAAAGCCCCTGCGGCATACGCGCCTGATTGCCTGCAACCATAATTACGGCCATAGTTTCACCAACCGCACGTCCAAGCCCCAGTATAATTGCCGCCATAATGCCGGATTTTGCTGCCGGAACTATTGTAAAAAACACACTGCGAACATGTCCTGCGCCAAGCGCCAAAGCACCTTCGTAATAGCTGTTGGGCACCGCCCTCAATGCAGCCTCGGCAACACTGATAAGAGTAGGCAAAATCATCATGCCCAAAAGAAGTGATGCTGTCAGCATGCTGCTGCCGGTTCCGCCGATGTTATCGCGGATAAACGGCACCATTACAACCAAACCGAAAAAGCCGTAAACAACAGAAGGGATACCGGCTAAAAGCTCTACTGCCGGTTTTAAAATTCTGTACATGCCATCCGGGCAAAAGCGCGCCATAAATACTGCCGTTAAAATACCAATGGGCACGCCTACAACAATAGCGCCCAAAGTAACATAAGCACTGCCTAAAATCATCGGCAAAATGCCATACATGTCATTATTAGGCCTCCACGTCTGCCCAAAGAAAAATTCAGTTGCGCCTATTTTGCCTATTGTCGGCAGGCCGTTGCCGAACAAAAATACGCAAATCATTGCAACAAGCGCAATGGATGCACACGCGGCCGCCAAAAAGACAAGGCGCATTATCTCTTCTTTACCTTTTTTCATAAACCCTCACAATTTCCATCAACTTTATTTTTCTATGCTTACAATTAACGGTTGCCTATTGCAGGCAACCGTTAAAAATTTGTGTTTTATTTATTGTTGTATTGCTGCCGTTAAGCCAACAAACCGTTATTTAAGTTTGTTCCATTCGGTTGCTTTGCCGGTAAAGATATCTGCAACCTGAGCTTTGGTAAGGTTATCAACTTTGTTAGCTTTGTTTACGATAACTGCAATACCGTCAGTAGCAATTACAGTATTTTTAACGCCTGCATCAATTTCGCTCTGTTTCAGTTCACGGGAAGCCATGCCGATATCGCATACACCGTTGATTGCGGACTGAACGCCGGTAGTAGAGTCGCTCTGCTGAACTTCGATGTTAACATCCGGGTTCAGTTTTACATAAGCTTCTTTAAGTTTTTCCATAACAGGAGTTACGGAAGAAGAACCTGCTACAACGATTTTGCCGCTCTGTTTGCTGCCTTTGTACGCTTCAGCTTTGTCGCTGCCAATGTAACCGTTTTTAGAAACTACGTCCTGGCCTTCTTTAGACATGATGAATGCAATAAAGTCCTGAGCAACCGGGCTGGCACCATCTTTGGTTACAATGTTGAACGGACGGGCAACTTTATAAGAACCTGCTTTAATATTCGCTGCGCTTGCTTCTGCGCCGTCAATTTTCAGTGCTTTAACAGTATCGTTTAAAGAACCGAGGGAAATATAACCGATAGCGTCTTTATTGCCTGCAACAGTAGTCATCATAACAGCAGTGCTGTTGGTGATGGAAGCATCCTGAGTAGTCATATCAACTTTTTTGCCGTCATCGCCTTTCTTTTCGATGCCGAAAAGTTCAATGAAAGCACCGCGGGTGCCGCTGCCGTCTTCACGGGAGATTACAACGATTTTACCGCCTGCAGCCGGAGCTGCTTCTTCTTTTTTCTCGCCGCCGCAGCCGGTGAATACAGCTGCACTCATAACTGCCAACATAACGCCTGCAATAAGTTTTTTGTTCATTTTCATGATTTCATAAGCCTCCAGGTTTTTGATTTGCTTTGTTTTTTATAAAATTGCTATGGTTAAATAATAATGGCTTAACATTAAATCTGTTAGGTAATAAATGTTAAATCTATGTTAAACCGCTCATAAATTTTTCAGCTTTTATATAAAAAACATTACAGTTTTATTTACGTTTTCCAGATTTAAACCGCATTACTATCATTCAATGGCAAAAATCTTAACATCATTACAAAGATATGTTACACTGTAAACAGCAAATAATTACAGTGAGGTGATACTATGTCATCAGCAGATACTAAAGCGCACAAAACCGGCACGACCCGCCTTTTGACAGATGAAGATGTTAAAGTTTTAGAATCATTTGACGAGGGTTATGAAGCATATTTCGGCAAAATGATTGATTATCTTGATAAATTTGTGGAACAAGGAGTAAAAGAAGGACGTTTCACAGAACAGCAGGCAGCTGAAGATTTGGAAATTGTATTGTGGTATGCCTTTGCTTACAATAATCTTGATATTTACCCCGCCTATTACCGTTCACTCGAAATAATGAAACCCGCCGAAAAAAATGCCAAAGGCTGCGGCGCATGGTATTACCGTTATTCCGTTGCGCTGATGTATTGCAGCAGATTAAACGAAGCTATGGAATATGCCGAAAAAGCAGTAGCGGAAGAGCCAACCTATCCGTGGGGATGGCTGCAGGCTGCAAAAATGCGCTATCATTTCGGTTCTGCCGAAGGTGCGCTGCAGGCCATTGAAGAAGGTTTAAAGCTTGTTCCGGACGATTATGAATTTTTAACGCTCCGCAAAGAAATCAGCCTTGGTTACACGCTTGAACAGCTCGAATATCACTGGATTAGCCCTGAACATGACAAAAAACTTCAAGCAGGGCTTGATAAAGACGCCGATGAGAAACAGCGTTCCATTGCAGGAATTCTTAAAAACGAAGAAAATTTCAACAAAATAAAAATGCTGTTCCAACCGGAAGAATGGGAGGCCGATGCACCATTCTGCCATGGATTGATAGAACTTAACCAAATTAAATTCCGTGTTTTATTCCGCATGAACGAAGCAGCAATGAGCAAATTAAATTTTGACTGGCTGGCAGAACAAAAAGATATTATAGCCATGCATTATTTGCAGCGCCCATGCGGCAGCGGCATTTGCCAGCTTGTCCTGGTTGTGTTTAATCTTGATTACAGCATTACCCTTGTTTATTACGATCCCGCTAAAGACCGTCACTATGAAGTCAGCACGCCCAACCATGGCGATTTATCTTCAGAAGTAATGCTGAATATGGTATTTTCAGATGACGAAATAGACAACAACACATTGAATTAAAAATAAAAAATCCCTGCCCTATTCGGACAGGGATTTTTTTATTTTTTCTTTTTGCCAAGGTAGGCAGCTTTAATTTCGGGATTTTCCAAAAGTTCTGCGCCGGTACCGGTCATTGTAATTTTACCGGTTTCCAAAACGTAAGCTTTATGGGCAACCTTTAAAGCCATATTAGCGTTCTGCTCAATTAAAAGTATCGTCATTCCTTTGGAATTAATATACTGAATGATGCTGAAAATATCTTTAATAATCAGCGGCGCAAGACCAAGCGAAGGTTCGTCCATCATTAAAAGCTGCGGACGTGAAAGCAGCGCACGCCCAACGGCAAGCATCTGCTGTTCGCCGCCGGAAAGCGTACCGGCCATCTGCCAGCTTCTTTCCTGCAAACGCGGAAACATTTCATACACCCAGTCGATATCTTTTTGGATACCGTCTTTATCGCTGCGCATATACGCACCGATTTGCAGATTTTCAAGCACTGTAAGGTTCGGAAATATTCTGCGTCCTTCAGGAACAAGCGTTAAACCTTTGCTTACAATTTGCTGTGAGTTGAGACCGGTAATATCATTGCCTTCGTACTCTATCTTTCCGCTTTGCGGTTTTACCAAACCAACAATGCTGCGCAGCAGTGTGCTTTTGCCTGCGCCGTTAGCACCGATAAGTGTTACAATCTGCCCTTTTTCAACATCAAGCGAAATTCCTTTTAAAGCCTCAATGCCTCCGTAGGATACGACAAGATTTTCTACTTTAAGCATCTTCATCCACCCCCAGGTAAGCATCAATAACCCTTTGGTTATTTTGAATTTCGTCCGGCGTACCTTCGGCAATAGTCATGCCAAATTCCAATACATAAATCCGGTCAGAAATTTCCATAATCAAATCCATATGATGTTCAATCATAAAAATAGTTAAATTATATTCTTTGTGAATCTGGCGTATAAATTCAGTCAGTTCATCCGTTTCTTTCGGATTCATGCCCGCCGCAGGTTCATCAAGCAAAAGCAGGCGCGGTTTGGTTGCAAGCGCACGCACAATTTCAAGGCGGCGCTGCTGCCCGTAAGGCAGGCTCGATGCCTTTTCATTACGCACATCCCACAGCCCTACTTCCTGCAAAAGTTTTTCCGTACTGCGGTGCATCTGCTGCGCTTCTTTCATATACCACGGCAAATGCAGAGTTGCAGATAAAAAGTTGGATTTTAAATGCAGATGGTTAGCAATCAAAACATTCTCATAAACCGTTAAATCTTTAAACAGCCTGATGTTCTGGAAAGTGCGGGCAATACCGAGTTTGGCAATTTCACTCGGGCGTTTGCCGGTAATATTATGTTCTTTGCCCTGCGCATCGGTATACAACACTTTGCCTTCTGTCGGCGTATAAACACCGGTAACCATATTGAATGCCGTTGTTTTGCCTGCACCATTCGGACCGATGAGCGCAACAATTTCACCATCATTAATATTGATATTCAGTTTATAAACGGCAGTTACGCCGCCAAACTGCATGGTAATGGCATCAGTTTTTAAAATCATTGTGCTGCCCCCTTCCGCTTAATGAAGCCCAGAGGATTTTTTACAAAATCAATGGCTTTCTGCCAGGTAAACTCCCGCGTGCCCATAATACCGTGCCGCCAGAACAGTACGCAAACCATAAGCAGCACAGAGAAAATAACCATACGGAAACCAGGACGGAACAGGGGTATATCCATACCGAACAGCATCAGCGGTTCATCGAAGAAACGCAGATATTCAAGACCTGCCGTTACAATTACCGCACCAAGCATACTGCCGGTAATGCTGCCCATGCCGCCCAGCACAATAATTAACAGGAAGTTGTATGTAAGGGTAAACAAAAAGTTTTTAGGGTCAACCGTGCCAAGCAAAGCGCCATACAAACCGCCGCCGATGCCGGCAAAAAATGCGCTGACCATAAACGCCAGGTTTTTATGCCAAAACAGGTTAATGCCCATTGCCTCCGCCGCAATTTCATCTTCGCGGATAGCTTTAAACGCCCTGCCGTAAGAAGAATTAACAAGCAGCGTAATAAAAATAAAACAAATAACCGTTACCAAAAAGATATAACGGACATCATTCAGCGGCGGAATATCCTTAATGCCCAATGCGCCGTTGGTAATGCTCTGCGCATTGGTAATCCAGATACGGATAATTTCAGAAAAGCCCAAGGTAGTTACGGCAAGGTAATCGCCGCGCAAGCGCAGAACAGGCGTACCGATTGCAAACGCAAACAGCGCAGCAAGCGCGCCGCCCAAAATAAGCGCAGCCCATAAAGGCAGTTCAATGTCTGCAATCAGCGGATTCATAGGCATTGCATAAAAAACATTTTCCCTGTATTCAACAGGAACGGTAAAAATACCTACTGTATACGCACCAATAGCCATAAACCCGGCCTGCCCCAGCGAAAACTGCCCTACAAAACCGTTGGTTAAGTTCATGGAAAGGCCGATAATGGCGTAAACAAGGCACAAATTAACAATTCTGCGGATATAAGAGTCCATTTCTTCCTGAACGAAAAAAGCAAGGCCGAAAAGGACAATTATGCCGGCTATGGTTAACAAAGCATCTCTTTTTTTCGTCATAATTACACCTTCTCCGTTGTTTTTTCGCCCAAAAGACCGGTTGGTTTATAAAACAGAATAACAATCAAAACAATAAAGGCAAATGCATCGCGGTAGCCGCTCAAATCCGGGAAGAATGCGACAATTAAAATTTCGCCGAGGCCCAGGATAAAGCCGCCGAGCACAGCACCCTTGATATTGCCGATACCGCCTATAACAGCGGCAATAAAGCATTTCAAGCCGGGCATAACGCCCATCATCGGCGTAATGCCGGGGTAACGGATGCCATACATAATTGCGCCGATTGCCGCCAGTGCAGAGCCCATGATGAAGGTAATGGAAATAATCCTGTCAATATTAATGCCCATTACCCTTGCAATTTCGTAATCTTTGGAAACGGCACGCATTGCCATGCCTGTTTTGGTATGATTAACAATGTGCAGCAAAACTACAAGGCTTAACACTGTTACAACAGGTATAACAAGGCAGATTGCCTGAATTTCAATTCCACCTACGCTGACATTCTGCGACAGCAAAGGCACATCCGGAAAACGCATCGGGCGCCCGCTGAAAAGATAGTTAGCGAGGTTTTCCAGCAAATAGGATGCGCCGATTGCAGAAATCAATATAGAATTTTTAGGTGCTTCACGCAGGGGGCGGTATGCGCTGCGCTCTATTAAAACACCAAGTATTGCGGTTAAAACAATCGTTATAATAAAGGTTAAATACCACGGAATATGAAACGCGGTAATACCAAAAAATGCAAAATAACATGCCATCATTACAATGTCGCCATGGGCAAAGTTAATCATCAGCAAAATGCCGTATACCATGGTATAGCCAATAGCTATCAGCGCATAAAGGCTGCCGAGCGATATTCCGTTGACCATGTGCTGCGCAAAGCTCAGCGCCGACATGTTGGCAATAGCGTCAAAAAACTCCATAAGGGCACCTCATAACTAAAAAACTGCTCCCTTCCCTCAAAGGAAGGGAGCACCTTTTACTTAATTTCTAAATCATTTGGCAGCTTTTACATAATCTTTGAAAGTAAATTTGCCATCTTTAACGGTTTTAATAACAACGTCTTTAATCGGGTCGCCGTTTTCATCCAGCGTGGTCATACCGGTTACACATTCAAGGTCTTTGGTAGCGGCAATCGCATCACGGATTTTTACGGTATCGGTAGCAGTACCTGCTTTTTCAATGCCGTTAACGGCAATCAGGTAAGCATCATATGCCATAGCGGTTAAAGCAGAAGGTTCGCCATTGTATTCCTTGGTATAAGCATCAAGGAATTTCTTAGCTTCTTCGGTGCTTGCTTTTTCACGGTCAAATGCGGTGGAAAGCGCAACGCCTTCAACATCTTTGCCGCCTACATCAATAAATTCCTGAGTTTCCCAGGTATCGCCGCCCATGAACTGAGCAGTGATGCCGAGCTGGCGTGCCTGTTTAACAAGCAGTGCAGATTCGGTAAAGTTGCCCGGTGCAAATACTGCATCCGGATTTTGTGCTTTAATGTTGGTCAGAATAGCAGTGAAATCTTTATCGCCGGTCTGATAGTTTGCTACGTCAACAATGCTGTTTTCGTCGCCGGTCAGCTTAACAAACTCTTCACGGAAGAATTTTGCCAGGCCTACGGAATAGTCATTGGAAACTTCCTGCACAATAGCTACTTTTTTGAAGCCGTTCTGATGTGCATATTCTGCCATTACTTTGCCCTGGAACGGGTCAATGAAGCATGCACGGAAATAATAATCATTGTTAGCGGTTACCTGTGGGTTGGTGCAGCTTGTACCAACAGCAGGAACTTTATTTTCTTTAACTATATTGCCAGCAGCCATAGAAAGGGAAGAACCATAGGAACCAACAATTGCACTTACCTTGTCTTTTTCAATAAGGCGCGCTGCAACGGAAGCAGCTTCTGCTTTATCGGATTTGTTATCGGCAACTACAAGTTCAACTTTTTTGCCTAAAACCTCGGGATGCAGTTTATTGGCAAGTTTGATGCCGCGCAATTCCAGTTCGCCGCCTGCTGCGTTATCGCCTGTAAGCGGAAGGAACACGCCTACTTTAACAACATTGGAATCGGCAGCTTTTTCTTCGCCCCCGCAGCCTGCCAGCAAGCCGGTAGCTAATGCCGATACGGCAAGTAATGATAATAATTTTTTAAATTTCACTTCGCATCTACCCCTTCTTAACTGTTTTGTACAGTTTTATAATAATCTTGTTTTAGATTATAACATTAAAGTCCATTTGTGACAAGAATGTTAAAAAAGCGTAAATATTAACAATTTTATTATTTTAAAATAGCATTTTTTGTAACTTTGTTGCTTTAAAGCCGTGTACATTTTCAATTTTATTTTATTTTTGTTTTTGTAAAAAGGACTTTATTAACTTAACATTTTGGACACGTCCACCACGGAAGCACACGAAAGCAAAAACTTTCAAAAAAATTTTTAATGTATACACGAATACATTGTAAATCAAGCGTATCTTTTTACACTTTCAGCTAAAAATACAATTATATATGTTATACTTTAAGAAAAGGCAGCTATAAAAGGAGAACATAAACATGCCTGAACTATCCAAAGAAGAAAAGAAAGCCTTGCTGAAAAAATGGAAAATTTCTCAACATAAAAATTATATTCTTACTAAAAAAGAAGCAGAAATACTTTTGAATTATCTGGATGAAATTTTAGAAAATACACCCTGCGATAATACCTTGCGCTTTACAAAACAATGGCTGCAAACCAACCTTCCCGCTGAAAAAATTGAAGGCGTGCTTGCAGAAATGCGTGTAATGGGCGGCTATTGCGACTGCGAAGTATTAATGAACTGTTATGAAGAATACAATTTAGGCTAATCTTCAACAGTTAAAATAAAATTTATGTTAAAGGATGCCCAAACTATGAAAGTAATTGATTTAACACATACCATTATAGAAAACATGCCTGTATTTCCCGGTACTGAACAGCCTAAACTAACCACTATTAATACTTATGATAAAAACGGTTTTAGAGAAACACTTTTGCAAATTACAACGCATACCGGTACGCATATCGACCCGCCTGCGCATGTTTATGCAGGCAAAGCAACACTGAACGATTTGCCGCCAGAAACGTTTATAGGCAAGGCTTTGGTTATAAATTGCCGCGGCTTAAAACCTGGCAGCAGTATAACTTTGCAGCATATAACAGCTTATGGCGCCAAAGCCGCCTCTGCCGATTTTTTACTGTTCAACCTTGGTTGGGATAAATACTGGGGCACCGAAACATATTTAGGTGATTACCCATGTTTAGATGGAGAAGCATTAAACTTTATTTTAAGCGGCAGCTATAAAGGTATTGGCTTTGACGTAATGGGCATTGACCCTATTAATGACGAAAAGTTAACACTGCATAAAAAACTATTTGCAAATAAGCAAATTGTAAATATTGAGAACCTTAAAAATTTAGATTTATGCGGTGATGAACTTTTCTGGTTCAGCTGTTTTCCCTTAAAAATCGCAAACAGCGATGGTTCACCCATTCGCGCTGTTGCCTGGTTTGAATAATAAATTTAAATATACAATAAAGAGATGTTGAGTATGAGACTTGCAGAAGCATTACAAGAAAGAGCGGATTTAAACAGAAATATAGAACAATTAAAAAGCCGCCTTCGCAATAATGTTTTAGTACAGGAAGGCGAAAAACCGGCAGAAGATCCGGTAAAATTAAAAAATGAACTTGATAGTTCCATAACCCGTTTAAATTACCTCATTGCGCATATCAATCAAACTAATTGTGCAACTAAAATTGATGAACTATTTCTTACTGAACTTATAGCAAAAAAAGATACTCTTTCTTTAAAAATCAGTTTATACAAAGATATTGTCTATGCGGGAAGCCAAGCATCTTACCGTGCCAGAAACACTGAAATAAAAATCAAATCTGCTATTTCCATCAGCGAATGGCAAAAAGAAATTGATAAAATGTCCAAAGAACTGCGTTTATTAGATAATAAATTGCAGGAAAAAAATTGGAATACTGATTTAATTGAATAAAAATTAAGATGGTAGCAAATGCAAGGTGAATGTCACGCGGCGACAGCGCAAGTCGTACTCAACGGTAAAACCTAAGAGCAGGTTCAGAGGTTCGAATCCTTAAGAATTGTTATGCTCCAATTGCGTACAAGTGTATAGTTACTACTAATAGTTACTACCAGACATTTCTTGCATGAGCGAGGGTGGGCATGGGAGAATAAAAAAGCGCAAACTGATTTGTCAGTTTGCGCTTTTTATTTTTATTGTAATGTATTTGCGTAATTTACTGCACTTACAGCGTTAGGCGCATAAAAATCCGCACCAATACTGTCAGCATAATCCTGCGTAAGCACTGCCCCGCCGCACACAATTTTAAAGCTGCCCGCTGAACGCAACTCCTTAATGGTTTCTTCCATGGCTCCGACAGTCGTAGTCATCAGAGCTGAAAGCCCTACAACTTTAGCGTTATTGGTAACTGCCGCTTCCACAATTCTTTCAGGCGGAACGTCTTTGCCAAGGTCTATAACCTGATAACCATAGTTTTCAAATAAAACTTTAACTATGTTTTTGCCAATATCGTGAATATCGCCCTTAACCGTAGCAAGCACTACTTTTATGCCATTACTCTGGCTTCCGCCTTCTGCCGCCATTTTATCACGAATAACATTAAATGCCGCTTTGGCTGCTTCGGCACTCATTAAAAGCTGCGGTAAAAACAGAGTATGTTTTTCAAAGCCGCTGCCAACATAATCCAGGGCTGGTATCATTTCACCATTAATAATTTCAAGCGGCTGCTTTGTTTCAAGCTGTACTTTAACTGCTTTTTCGCTCTGTTCACGCAAGCCCTTAACAATTGCTTCGTATAAAGTGTACTCTGCCGCAGCCAGCTGCACTGTTTTAGGCTGAACGCTTTCAGCAAACCGGGCAACATACTCCTTACATCCGTCATCAAGACCGCTTAATGCACCATAAGCATAATAGGCGCCCATCATTGCCGCACTTTGCGGATTGATAATGGCGCAGCTCAAACCTGCTTCCATTGCCATTACAAAAAAGGCACTGTTTACAGCATCACGCGCCGGCAGTCCAAACGAAATATTCGATACGCCCATTACTGTTTTTATGCCGCGTTTTGTAAGTTCACGCAGTACATCTAAATCAATTTTGGCGTTATCCCTGCCGGTACTGATTGTAAGCGCCAGCGGGTCAACAATAATGTTGCGTTTGGCAATTCCGTATTCCGCCGCGCGGGCTATAATTTTTTCGGCAATGGCTATACGCCCTGCCGCCGTTTCCGGTATGCCGTTATCATCAAGAGTAAGTGCCACTACTGCTGCACCGTATTTTTTTACAAGCGGTAAAACTTTAGTAAGGCTTTCTTCTTTTCCGCAAACCGAGTTAAGCAGAGGTTTGCCGTTATATAAGCGCATACTGCCGGCCATAGCTTCATAATTGGAAGTATCAATTTGCAGCGGCACAGAAGTTATCGCCTGTAAACGCTGTACTGCTTCAGCACTTACTTTTGCCTCTTCAATGCCCGGCACGCCAACGTTAACATCTAAAATTGCCGCGCCGCTGTCAATCTGCTCAAGCCCAAGGCGGCAGATATAATCATAATCAGCGTCTAAAATAGCCTGTTTTAAACGCGGCTTGCCGGTTGGGTTAATACGCTCGCCTATTATTACCGGCTTTCCGCCTATTGCAACGGCACTGCCGTAAGCTGCTACTGCGGTTAATTCGCAATTACGTGCCTGAGGCACGATTTCTTTGCACTTGCTTACCAAAGCTCCGATATGTTCCGGCGTGGTTCCGCAGCAGCCGCCCATAATTGCAAGGCAGCCGCCTTTTGCCATGTCATACATCAAGTCTGCAAATTCTTCTGCACCTACGTCGAATACCGTTTTGCCGTCAACTTCTTTAGGCAGCCCGGCATTGGGGTTAAGCACAGCCGGCAGCGGCGTTGCTGCAAGAAGCTGCGGCAAAAGTTTCTGCATCTGCACCGGACCAAGCCCGCAGTTAAAGCCAATAGCATCTGCGCCCAATCCTTCCAGCATAATGGCAGCGGCAGTAATATCGCCGCCGGTAAGCAGCTTTCCCTCTTCATCCAACGTCATAGTGCATACCACCGGCAAACTGCTGTTTTCTTTGGCAGCCAATAATGCGGCTTTCATTTCATAGGTATCACTCATGGTTTCAATCAAAATCAAATCTGCCCCGGCTGCAACACCTGCTGTTACAATTTCAGCATAAATGCTGACGGCTTCTTCAAACGGCAAATCGCCATAAGGGGCAAGCAGTTTGCCCGTAGGGCCCAAATCCAGAGCCACAAAGCTGCCTGCTTTTTGGGCACAGGCTTTTTTGGCTATTTTTACAGCCTGCGTTATTACATCAGCCGTTTTTATTTCCATACCGGCAAATTTTAAACGGTTAGCGCCGAATGTGTTTGTTTTTATAATATTTGCACCGGCATTTAAATATGCGGCATGAATTCTTTCTACTTCTTCCGGATGGCTGAAATTCCACAATTCAGGCAATTCTCCCGGTTTAAGCCCGGCAGCCTGCAGCATTGTGCCCATTGCCCCGTCAAAAAAAAGTGTTTTTTTACCAAGTAAATCTTTAAAAAGCATATTGTCCCTCACAATTATTTTTTATATATACAGTTGGCGTTATTTTCGCAGTTTTCACAGTCAGGCAGCGTTTTTTCACAGCTTTCCGTAATGCCTATAACCGCCGTTACAGATTTTACCGGCGCCAGCATGCCTCCCGATGTTACCGTAAGCCCGATACGTTTAGGAGCATCAAGCATAGACAGAATACGCGGCTGGTCAGCTAAACTCCAGTCAGCATATCCGGGCGAAAAGCGTAATTTAAAATACAATCCGCCATATTCAGCACTGATTTTACTTTCTGTTTCATCGCAGTAAGTTTCTATCAAAGCAGCACATACGGCCTGCCCTGCTGCGCCTTCGGCAATATCGGCAAGAGCCATGCGCCTTAACGCAATATCTACCTTGGGTCCTAAAGTTGCAGCTAACAGCACAGCCCGCTTACAGCCTTTTAAATGTGCGGCAAGTTTGGTGCTTTTAAAATATTCGCCGCCCAGCAGGATGCCTTCTTCATCAACCTTACAGTCTAAAACACGGTACACGCTGCGCGCCTGCACCTCGTTACGCAGTTTTAAATATGCCGTGTCAGCAAGTACGCCGGCATTTTCATCACCGGCTTTGCCGCCCATGTAGCGGATAGCTTCACTGCGGTCATACCTCATTTTATAATCTCCGATAAGTTCTTCATTATATCGCGGATAATTTCCGGTTTATTCATCGTATAAACATGAATGTTTTTAAATCCGTTGGCAATAAGGTCGATAATCTGTCCCAAAGCATAAGCTATGCCTGCCTGCATCAATGCCTGCGGGTCATCAGCAAAACGCTCTACAATTGCGCGGTAATGCGGCGGAAGTTTAGTACCGCTAAGTTCGCAAATGCGGTTTATCTGCTTTGCATTCGTTACCGGCATAATACCTGCCACAACAGGCACATCAATACCATTGCGCAGCAAACGGTACATATAGTTATACATAATATTATTATCAAAACACATCTGCGTTACCAAAAATTCGCAGCCGGCATCAATTTTCTTTTTGGTATTTTCAATGTCTTTATCAAGCGACCCGGCTTCCGGATGCCCTTCCGGATAACATGCGCCGCCAATGCAAAAATCGCCGGAAGCTGAAATTTTACGCATTAAATCGCTGGCGTGTTCAAAATCACGCACACCGTTTGCAACAGCATCACCACGCAAAGCCAGTACGTTTTGAATTCCGTTGGAACGGAAATTATCAAGCATACCGTCAATTTTAGCTTCCGTTGCATCAATACAGGTCAAATGAGCCAGTGCCGGAATATTGTTCTCTTCAACAGCTTTGGCTATTGCCACTGTCTGCCCGGCAGAAGTTCCGCCAGCGCCATAGGTAACGCTTATAAAATGCGGTTTAATAACAGCAATTTCATCAACTATTTTCAAGGCGTTCTGCAATTCCGACCCGGCTTTTGGAGGGAACAGTTCGCAGGACACACAAGGTTTATCATTTTTTAACAGTTCTGTTATTTTCATAAAAATAGCCCACCTTAATATGCAATGTATTATTTATTTTACTACATTAACACATGTTTTTCTATAAAATTGTTAAATTTTGTTGCTGTACCACAAATTATAATACATTCGGCAACAAAAAAGCTGATGCCGTTACAGCATCAGCCACTGGCAATTTATATTTATTTATTTTCAGGCAGCGCAGCCAGTGCGCGCATTGCCAAAGCATAGCCCATAAAACCAAGGCCGCATATCTGGCCAAGGCAGGCCGGAGCAGTTACAGATTTATGGCGGAATTCTTCACGAGCATGCACATTGCTCAAATGAACTTCAACAGCAGGCAATGCCACGCCTTTAAGGGCATCTAAAATTGCCACGCTGTAATGCGTGTAGGCAGCAGGATTAATTACAATACCGTCATACCTGCCGTAAGCCTCCTGTATAAAAGTTACTATTTCACCTTCATAATTGCTTTGGCAGATTTTTACATTTACACCTATTTCTTCTGCCTGCTGCAAAATAAACGCACATAAATCATCATAATTTTTTGCGCCGTAAACATTTTTCTCACGAATGCCCAGCAAATTTATATTAGGCCCGTTGATAACAAGAATATTCTTCATTTTTCCATCTCCCCGGCAATTTGTAATAGCTGTTTTAAAGCGTCTTCAACTCCGTTTATGTTATGCACTGTATAATCGGCGTACTTTTGGTATAAATCTATGCGTTCATTGTACAGTTCAAAAATACGCTGCACGCCGTCTGCCAAAAGCGGCCGCGATTTTATTTCCACGTCGCCGGCAATAGCTTCCGGAGGACGGTTAATAAAAATTATGCAAGCTGTTTTCTGATATGCCTGCATGCTTGCATTGCGTTTTACTACACCGCCACCGGCCGCAATAACACAGCCTGTTTTATGAGCCAGATATTCTGCGGTACGCTGTTCCGCATCACGGAATTTATCCTCGCCCTGTGCAAAAAACTCCTTAATTGTATAAGGCTCACGTTCTTCCAAAACATCATCTGCATCATAAAAATCCATGCCAAGACGTGCTGCAAGCATTTTACCAAGCGTTGTTTTACCACAGCCAGGCATACCTATCAATACTATATTTTTCATAATGCACGCTCCAGTTTCTGCATAATTTTTACAGCCAAATCTGTCCCAAGCGTGCGCCCCTGCCAAATTTCCTGCGCTGCTACTGCCTGCGCGGCAAGCATTAAAAGTCCGTTAACGGCAAGTTTTCCTTCACTGCGCGCAAGCCGCAAAAACTCCGTTTCCGCAGGATTATAAATTAAATCGACCGCTGCTGAAAAATTTTTAACCACATCTGCACCAACAGGGCTAATGCCTGTTTTGGGATACATTCCCACAGGAGTGCAATTTATGATGATGTCACCGTTTTCGGCAGAAAGCCCATTGTAATCAAGGCAGCGCACTTTAATGCTGCCACAGATATTTAAAACTTCCTGCGGTATGGACTGCGGAGTGCGTGATACCAGCAAAATTTCAGCGGCATTGCCTTTGGCAAGATACTGCAACACGGCACGTGATGCGCCGCCAAATCCCATTACCGCAGCTTTTTTTCCGCAAATTTCTATGCCGTAATATTCAAGCATCATGCCAAAACCAAGCCAGTCAGTATTGTAGCCGCAGCTCATACCATTTTTAAAATCTATGGTATTTACCGCACCAATAGCCTTTGCTTCTCCGGCTATATTGTCTAAAAACGGCATTACATTTATTTTATGCGGAATGGTTACATTAACGCCATTATAATGTTCAGCTATTTTTGGCAGTTCCGTTGTCAGTGCTTCCGTTGGCAGTTCTATTAATTTATAATCAGCGGCAAGCCCAATTTCATCAAAAATAAGCTGATGAATTTGCGGTGACAGGCTATGCCCCAATTTAGCGCCCAATAAAGCAAAATGCTGCATAATTATCTCTCCTGCCTCATATCACTGCGGTAGTTGCCCAAAATTTTAAAATAAGCGCAGTTATCTCTCAACATATTTACTGTTTCCTGTACATTGGTATCTGCTAAATTGCCCATTAAATCAATATGGAAGAAATATTCCCACGATTTTCCTTCAATAGGGCGTGATTCCAGGTTAGTAAGGTTTAACCCGCTGTGGTAAAAATATCCAAGTACACGGTATAGCGAACCCGGCTCGTGCTTAACGGCAATAACAAGCGTAATTTTATCGGCATCGGCTTTGTGCTCGGCTTCATTGGCAATAATAATAAAACGGGTTGTGTTATTGCCATTGTAGTTAATGTTGGCCGCTAAAATTTGCAGCCCATACAATTCTGCTGCCTGTTTGCCCGCCACCGCAGCCAAATGCAGGCTGCCGCTTTCCTTAACGGCTTCCGCGCTTTTAGATGTGCTGTAATACGGCACCTGCTTCATTTGCGGATATTCGGCAAAAAATTCCTTGCATTGCGCAAACCCCTGCGGATGGGAATAAACTTCGGTAATACCGCTAAGAGAAGCTCCCGGCAGCGCCATTAAATTATGTTCTATTTTTACGCATTTTTCACCGGTGATATAACATCCGTAATGGCGCAAAAGGTCATATACCTCAGTTATGCCGCCAGTCGAAGAATTTTCCACCGGCAGTACGCCGTAACGGATTTCTCCATTTTTAACGGCTTTTACAACATCTTCAAACACACCGTAATAATGGCGGTTAATATTCTGTCCGGCAAAATATTCTTCCATTGCCTTATGGCTGTACGAACCTTCCACGCCAAAACAACCAACATCAAAAGCAGGGCTTGTTTTTACATCGCTTTGCAGTTCTTTTTCTTCCATGCCACGTGCTATGGCCATAATGCCTTCCATTAAATCGACCGCTGCAGGAGCATAATTTTTATTTTGCAAAAGCGCCTGCGCTTTGACTATAACTTTAAGTTCACGCGCACGGTCACGTACAGGCATGTTGTTGGCTTTTTTATATTCTGCCACTTTTAATACCGCGTTAAGCCGGCGTTCAAAGGCATTTATTAATATTTTATCCGCTTCGTCAATTTCGCGGCGTATAGCTTCCAAATCAAGTTTTTCCGTCATCTTATCTCTCCCCGGCAAGCAACATATCCAAAATCACCCATGCCGCCACACCTTCTATCACCGGTACAGCACGCTGCACAATGCATGGGTCGTGCCGTCCTGTAATTACCAGTTCTGTATTTTCACCGCTGCTTATATCAATAGTTTTCTGCACTTTGGCAATGCTTGGCGTAGGTTTTACGGCGACCTTAAAGCATACGGGCATGCCGTTGGAAATACCGCCTGTAATACCGCCGTTATTATTGGTATAGGTCTTAACAGCCCCGTTATCATAGTACATTTGGTCGTTAGCTTCACTGCCCGGCATCTGCGCAAGTGCAAAACCTTTGCCAAATTCAATGCCTTTTACGGCAGGTACGCTGAACAACGCATGGGCAAGGCGGCTTTCAAGCGAATCGAAAAACGGTTCGCCCACACCGGCGGGCATATTAACAGCCATGCACTCAATTATGCCGCCAACAGAATCACAGCTTTGCTTAGCAGCCAAAATAAGCTGCTGCATATCATTTCCGGCAGCATCATCAATCACCGGAAATGATTTTTGGGCAAGTTCCTGCAAAAATGCTGCGCTTTCACCCAACGGATTAAACATTTTATCCTGCACATTCCATACAGATGCTATATGCGCACCTACATAAATACCGTACTGTGCCAAAAGCTGTTTGGCAACTGCACCCACAAAAACCAAAGGCGCGGTTAAACGCCCGGAAAAATGCCCGCCGCCCCGGTAATCGTTAAAGCCTTTATATTTAACTTTGCCGCTGTAATCGGCATGGCCGGGACGCATTACATTTTTCAGCTTACTGTAATCGCCGGAATGCTGGTCACTGTTTGGTATCAGCACACACATCGGCGTACCTGTGGTTTTGCCTTCAAAAAAACCGCTTTGAATAATAAAAGCATCTTTTTCCTGCCGCGCCGTTGCCAGCTTGCTTTTACCCGGCGCGCGCCGCTGCATTTCCGCTTTTACCGCTTCCAAATAAAGCTCTGCTCCCGGCGGCAAACCATCAATTACGCAGCCAATTGCCGGTCCGTGTGATTCCCCAAAAATCGTCAGTTTTATTTTTTCGCCAAATGTCGCCGTCATAAATTTTCTCCCTGTTCCATCCTGCCGCCAAGCATTACAAAATCCTGCCAGAAAGTTGGATATGATTTTTTTACGCTTTCGCTGCCTTCTATAACTACCGGTTCTCTGCAAACGAGGCTTGCCACAGCCATACTCATGGCAATGCGGTGGTCGTTCCATGCCGATACACAACCGCCGCGCAGCCCATGCGGCCTGCCATTGATAACAAGGCTTGCTTCTTTTTCCTCAACGTCTGCCCCAAGCTTATTCAGTTCAGCAGCAATCGCATGCAGGCGGTCACATTCTTTAATACGTAAACGCCCGGCATTAATAATTGTCGTAGTTCCATCTGCCACAGCCGCTGCCACTGTCAGCACCGGTATGATGTCAGGACAGTCCGCAGCATCAATAACTGTTCCTTGCAGGGTGCTTTTTACTGCTTTCAGTCCGCCTTTTTCCTGTGTAATACTGCCGCCCATTGCAGTTAAAATATCTTTTACCACTCTGTCGCCCTGCAGTGAATTTACATCGGCACCGCCGCAATAAATATTTCCGTTAAGGCATCCTGCCACAAGCCAAAACGCCGCCTGCGACCAGTCTCCCTCAACATCGGCATTGCCGGGTTGGTATTGCTGTCCGCCGGCAATACCAAAACTGCGGTAATTATTATTCACCACTTTTATGCCATATTTGCCAAGCGCCGCTAAAGTTAAATCAATATAACTCTGAGACTCAAGCGTCGTTGTAATGATAATTTCAGAATCTCCTTCAAGCAGCGGCAATGCAAATAACAGCCCTGATACAAACTGTGAACTGACATTGCCCGGCAGTTTGAAAACTCCGCTTTTCAGTCTGCCTTCCACCGTTACCGGCAAGCCTTGTGAAGGGCTGTATTTTACGCCTTGTTCAGTAAAAATATCATAATAAGGTTTCAGCGGTCTTTCTCCCAAACGTCCGGCACCGCAAAATGTAACCGGTTCTCCGCATAATGCGCCCAAAGGCAATAAAAAACGCAAAGTTGAACCGGATTCCCCGCAGTCGCATACAGCACCTGTTGCCTTAACCATACCTGTACCGTAAATTTTTACTGCGCTGCGCCCTTTAAATTTGCTTGCTGTCAGTTCGGATTTAACGCCAAGCGCATTTAAACAGCGCAGTGTTGCTTCAATGTCAGCCGACATGCTTATGTTATCAATTATGCTTATGCCATGCGCAAGCGCTGCGCAAATAATTTCGCGGTGCCCCATGCTTTTGGATGAAGGCACATTAACTTCGCCCGCAATCGCACCGGGATGTATTTTTACCTTTGCCATAATTAACTCCGTTTAACATAAGACGGCAAATCATGCCAGTCAGTTTTTTGCAAAAAGCTGCTGCCAATTTCCTTTAAAATAATTAAAGTAATGCTGCTGCCGCTTTTCTTTTTATCCATGCCGATACCTGCCATTAAATCTGTTTCAGCATATGGCGCATCAACAGGCAGATTATATTTTTTCAGCAGATTTTCTATTGCTTCTGCCGTACCTTTTTTAGTAAGCCCAAGCTGTTCTGTCTGCCTTGTGAGCAGCACCATGCCTATGCCAACCGCTTCTCCATGAGTATAAGTTGCATATCCGCAGCATTTTTCTACCGCATGCCCGATTGTATGTCCAAAATTCAGCACCATACGTTCACCGGTGTCAAATTCATCATGTTCTACAATTTCTGCTTTAATCGCACAGCAGCGTTCCACAATGCTGCCGATATTACCCAGCAGTTCTTCGTCATCCCGCGTAGAGGCAATCTGGTCAAACAGTACTTTATCACGGATGCAGCCGTATTTAACGGCTTCAGCCAGTCCATCATGCAAAAAGCGTACGGGCAGAGTTTTTAAAAGTTCCGTATCAATCAGCACCAATTTAGGCTGATAAAAATTGCCTACAAGATTTTTACCGGCAGGCAAATCAACCGCTACTTTGCCGCCAACGCTGCTGTCAATTTGCGCAAGCAAAGATGTCGGCACCTGCACATAATCTACGCCGCGCAAAAAAGTTGCTGCCGCAAAACCACCAAGGTCTCCGGTAACACCGCCGCCCAAAGCTACTACCAAATCGCTGCGTGTAATGCCAGCTTCACTAAGCCTGTCATAAATTTTGGCAAGTTCTGCCAGGCATTTGCTTTTTTCTCCTGCCGGAAATACAATGCGCGTTGCAGCAAAACCGCTTTTTTCAAGCGCCTGCTGCATACGTTCTCCGTATAGCGCATCAACATTACTGTCGCTGATAATTGCCGCACGCTGCGCTTTCGAGTTTACTGCACGGATTTTTTCTCCGGCTTTATCCAGAAGCCCGGCAGCAATTTCTATCTGATAGGATTTTGCACCCAAATTTACATTAATGATACTCATAAAACTATTTCCTTCCTGTGGCAGCAGGCCGCATGCAAAAAGCGTTCCAATCCATCTTTATCATTATCTGCAATCAGCTTTTGCATTATTTCAATCTGCTCTTTAAAATTCGCCAGTTCTTCCAGCACATTGCCGCTGTTTTCCAAAAACAGACTGCTCCATAAAACAGCGTTAATATCGGCTATGCGCGTAACATCACGAAAACCTCCGCCAATAAACCAGCAGCTTTTTCCGCTGTAACGGTCGCTGTTAATAAGCGCTGCGGCAACAGCATGCGGCAGGTTGCTGGTGTAGGCAATTATTTTATCGTGCTGTTCCGGTTCAATTACTTCCACATGCCCGCAGCCAAGTGCCAAGGCAAAATTTTTCAGCCATCCCGCAGCGTTTTTGCTGTTATTTTTAGTTGGCACCACAAGGTAATTGGCGCCGTCAAAAATTTCTGCCTGCGACATTGCGTAACCACTGCCCTGCCGCCCTGCCATCGGATGTCCGGAAATAAATTCCGCACCTTCCGGCACAATACGCTGGGCATCATAAGGCAGGCTGCCTTTTCGCCCGGCAATGTCCGTAATCAGTGCGCCGCGTTTAATAAACGGTGCGGCCTGCTGCAAAAATTCCGTAACGGCCTTCTGGTAAACGCAGCAAATAATTACATCTGCCTGTAGCAAACATGCACCTGCTTCACGATGAAAACTATCAATAACTCCATCTACTTTTGCAGCCCTCAATACCTGTGCATCAGTATCAACGCCAATAATATTTTTAACCCCAAGCCGCCGTAAGGCTTTGGCGTACGAGCCGCCCATCAGCCCCAAACCGATTATGGCAAAACACTGCTCCTTTAATTTGCTGCCAAAGCCTGCTTCCACAAACGTCACTCCTTCTATACTTCCATACTGCAAATTATACTATATATCAAAGCTCTCTGCCGACAATTTTGGCAATACCGCTTAATTCGCCCATCAAACGTGCAAAGCGTTCAGGTTTAAGCGATTGCGCTCCATCGCACAAAGCATGTTCCGGGTCGTTATGCACTTCAATAATAAGTCCGTCCGCGCCGGCGGCAATGGCAGCTTTAGCCATCGGCTCAACCATCCACCACAAACCTGCGGCATGGCTCGGGTCTACAATAACCGGCAAATGGCTCAATTTTTTAACTGCCGGAATGGCGCTTAAATCAAGCGTGTTGCGGGTGTAAGTTTCAAAAGTACGGATGCCGCGTTCACATAAAATTACATTTTCATTGCCGCCCGCCATAATGTATTCAGCAGCCATCAGCCACTCTTCAATCGTTGCAGAAAGGCCGCGCTTTAACAGCACCGGCACATTGGTTCTGCCAAGTTCTTTCAGCAGTTCAAAATTCTGCATGTTGCGTGCGCCAACCTGAATCAAATCAACATCTTCCACAAAACGTTCCAACATTCTTGCAGACATAATTTCCGTTACTATCGGCAGCCCTGTTTCCTTACGGGCAATTTTCAAAAGGTCAAGGCCTTCTTCTTTTAAGCCCTGGAAAGAGTATGGAGAAGTGCGGGGTTTGAATGCACCGCCGCGCAGCATAGCCGCACCTGCCAGTTTTACAGATTTTGCCACGCCGACAATCTGTTTTTCGTTTTCTACTGAACACGGGCCTGCAATAACTGTAAGCCTGCGCCCGCCAACCTTAACGCCGCTGACATCAATAACACTGTCTTCCGGATGGAAGCTGCGGTTGGCGCGTTTAAACGGTTCCTGAACACGCATTACTTTATCTACGCATTCGTTAACTTTCAGCATGTTCATATCCAGCGCGCTGGTATCGCCAATAACGCCTAAAATTGTCTGCCCGCTGCCTACTATTTCATTAATCTGAAAGCCTCTGCTTTCAAGATTTTCCTTAATTTTTTTCCAATCCTGTTCCGGCGTACCGGGTTTCATTACAATTACCATGTTTTTCTCCCCTTTAAGATTATTTTAATTTTTGGTTAAACTTATAAAAAAAATCAGGCCTCGTAATAAGAAGCCTGATTAAAAAACTTATTAATTTTACAGCCCGCGGCTGTTGTATAGGCATCTGTTTACGGTGTTACTGCTATAAGATTTTACGCATGCAAAACGGCCAGCGCTAAAGTAAAAGTAGCCCTGGCTAAAGCCGAAAAAGTATGCACTTTTATTTTGCTGCCAAATCTTTTCCATAAATACACACACCCTAAAAAGTTTTGATGTTGTAATTTTAACCCGCCTAAAAACAACCGTCAAGCAAAAACACAAAATAAAATAAAAATATTTTTTTGCATTTACTTTTTGTAAATAATGTTACATCAATTTTGCAGCAGCGAAGTTATGCCGCGGTACAATGCAGTACATGCGCCAATAACAACAAAAATCTGCGTCAGCCGTATAAATAAATGCTGGTTTATTTTATGAAAGCATCGTTCTCCAAGCCATGTTCCCAAAAGCATTGGCAATGTTACATAGGCTGCCAAAAGCATTAAATCTGCACTAATGCGGCTGCCGGATAAGGCTAAAGATGCCATTGTGCCAATATTTCCAAAAGCAAAAATCCAGCACATATTGGCACGCGTTACAAGTTTATCGCGCCCTTCTGTTAAGAAATATAATGCAACAGGCGGTCCGCTGATGCTTGTAGTTGCAGCCGAAAAGCCGCTGAAAAATCCTGCCGCCATACGCCCGAGCGTTTTGTTTTTAACGCTTAAATCAAAGTTCATGCCCATCAAAGCAAGCACTGCTACAAGCACCATGCCCAATAGTATTTGCAGATAGGCTGAAGGTATGGCATTTAAAAGATAACCGCCCGGCAAACTTCCAAGTACGCTTCCTGTAACAGTAACAACAACTGTCCGCCACTCAAAATGCTGACGGGTGTTCCAAAGCACTACCATTTTTACAAGGCAGGTGCCAAAAATAATAAATACAACAGTTTCTTTAGGACCTAAAACAGGCATTAAAAACGGCACTGCTACCAGGGCAAAGCCAAAACCGGTAACAGTGCTGAATAAAGACGCGGTAAACACACTTATTGATACAAATGCAATAAGCAGTGCATCGCTCATTTTTTATTTTCCGTTTCGTTATTTAAAAGAATTGTCCATCCTTCTTCCTGACGGATAAGGCCCTGGCGCAGCAAGCGTCCCAAAGCACGTTTAAACGCAGCCTTGCTGATACCGAATTTTTCCTTGATGATTTCCATCGGCGTATCATCGCAATAAGGCATTTTGCCGCCGCGTTTTTTCAAAAAGTTTAAAATATCCTCGGCATCGGCAACCATGGCATGTTCTTTCTGCTGGCGCATGGAAAGGTTTAACCTGCCATCTTCGCGTATATAGGCAACGCGAGCCGTAATTTCCTGCCCAAAATCAAGCCTGCCGCCTGGTACTTCGCTGCGGTGCAGAAAGCCTAAAAAACGCTGCGTGGTAAAGATGAAAAAGCCTTCCGGCAAAATATTATAAATAGTACCGGTTACATTATCGCCAACTTTAATTCCTGTTGCTGGTTTAGATGCTTTCTGCATCTCTTTTTCCACACGCATGCTTACGGCCTGACGTCCGGTCTTATCACGGTAAAGCTTTACCCATACAAGCTGACCCGGCGATACATGCCCGCGCATTTGGCTGTACGGCAAAAATACGCCGCGTTCTGCGCCGATATCGACAAAGCCGCCATCACGAGTAACGCCGAGCACTTTTACATAGCCAAGCTGCCCTTCACGCATTTTGGGCAGTTTCATGCTGGCAGTAAGGCGTCCGTGCGGGTCAAGGTACAAATAAACTTTTACGCTGTCGCCAACTTTTACCTCACTGTCCTGCTGTAATTTATGCAATAAAATGTCGTCATCGGTATTGCCTGTCCCGGCATCCAAAAATACGCCCATTTCAGAGGAACGTACTGCTTTTAATGTTACAACATCTCCAGGACGGTACTTAGGATGCGGCTGCATTTTATTCATTTTCTTCCTCCACAAATGCTTCAGAAGGAGCGTCTGCCCACAGCTGCTCCAAATTATAAAAATCGCGGTCTTCTTCTAAAAAGATATGTGCCACGCAATCGCCGTAATCCATCAAAATCCAGCGGCCTTCGGGGTAACCTTCTGTATGGGAAGGGAAAATACCGTCTTCACCAAGTTTTTCTTCAATGTTATCGGCAATAGCTTTAACCAGGTTTACGTTGTTTGCGCTGGCAATTACAAAATAATCTGTCAGCGGGGAAAGGTTTTCCATGTTTAAAAGAAGAATATCCTTTGCCTTTTTGTCAGATGCTGCGGCAGCAATTTTACGCGCTACCTGCTGGGGAGTAAAATTCATTGTTCAGCCTCCTTTGCTGTCTCATTACTATTTTCTGTATTTTCACTTGTTGTTTCGGATTCCTGCTGACTAATTTCACCATCAGCCTTCATATAGGGAATGCCCAGTTCGTTAAGCGTTCTTTCTACCTGTTTTTCAGAAGTACGCCAGTAACTTATGCCTTCCGGCGAATCATAAAAATCGCCATACAGCATACAGCTTTTCAAATTCTGGTCGCCAAACAGTTTAAAGGTATTGGCGGCTTTAATCATTGTCATTGTGTCCATATCGGTTTCCACATGGCGGTCTACCGTAGAAAACAACGCCGGTATTTTAGTTACCGTATCAATATTAAAAATCTGTGCGGCAAGCGCCATCATAAATTTCTGCTGGCGCTGTACGCGGCCTATATCGCCTAGTTCATCCTTGCGGAAGCGCACATACTGCCCGGCAAGTTCACCGTTTAAATGCTGATAGCCATGCTTGATATCAATTACAAGGTCTGCATACGGGTCCTCATAATACATATCCTTGTCAACATATAAATCAACGCCGCCGATGAGGTCGATAGATTCCTTAAACGCCCGCCAGTCCACCAGCACATAATAATGTATAGGCACACGCAAAAGGTTAGCAACGGTTTGCTTGGCAAGCATTATGCCGCCATAGGCGTAAGCCGAGTTTATTTTATCATAACCTTTGTGTCCGGGTATTTCAACCATTGTATCACGGGGTATTGATACCAATGCCACCTCATTTGCTTCCGGATCAAAACTTGCCATCATCATGGCATCAGTGCGTTTGGGTTCACTTTCGGCTGCTTCGCTGTCGCCGTCATCTATGCCCAAAAGCAAAACATTTATCCGCTGGTTTAGTTTTTCATCGGCCGCAATTTTACTGTCAGCACCAACAACTTCAACTTTAGGCGGTGCAATCAGGTTATCATAGCACCATACGGCACCCCAGAACCCGGCTGTTACACCTGCCGCAAAAACCATAACCACCAGCACCAGCCTGCCCCATTTAAGCTTACGTTTACGGCGCGGGTGCTGTGGCGCATTATTTTCTTCCAAAGCCATACAAATCTCCTAACAGCAGTTACTTTTTCAATTTAACTATCAGCTGGTTATAACCAAAAATGCAGTCCGGATGGATTAACAGCTTATTGTCCAGTAAATAATCAATGGTATTGGCATATGATTTTACCATTGCCTTTTCCAGATTTTCAAAAGATACTTTACGCAGTTTTTCCACACCGTCAAAATCGCGTCCCGGTTCTATTAAATCTGCAAGATATACTACCATATCAAGTTCTGTCATATCCGGAGCGCCTGTACTGTGCAGGCGTATTGCTTCCAATATTTCCGGGTCGGTAACGCCGTATTTGTGTTCAGCATAATAAGCGCCCATTTTGGCATGGAGCAAAATTGGCTGGCGGCGTTCTACATAATCAACGCCAAGTCCAAGTTCTTCAGCTTTTTCCACCTGTTTATCAGTCGGCACTTCACGTCCGCAATCGTGCAGCAATGCGGCAACCGCAACTTTTTCCAAAGGCATGCCATAATGCTCTGCCATGGCAAGTGCGGTTTCATATACGACAAGCGAATGTTTAAAACGCTTAGGCGGCAAGGCCTGCTGCAATTTTTCCTTCATTTCTTCAATCGTAAGCAATGCCTGTTCCTTCTTTCTTTTTAACGGTACAGCCCTTTTTGCAAAATATAATCGCGCACGGCTTCAGGAACCATACCGTCAATACTGCTGCCGTTTTTTACACGCTCTCTGATATCGGTTGACGATACGGCAAGTTCCGGCATATTAAGCAACATGATTTTTTCTTTTCCCAGCCCGCCAAAATCTTCACATGCTTTGGCAAAGGCTTCGGCATAACCCGGCCTTGCCACAGCCACAAACGTAACTTCCTGCAGAAGCCCGTAAATATTATGCCATGTATTAAGCTGCGGCACGGAATCCGCACCTACAATAAAATAAAGTTCATAGCCCGGGTACTGTTTTTTCAGTTCCAGTATAGTATCGTAAGTATAAGAAACACCGCTGCGCTTTATTTCTACATCACTGACCTCAAAATAAGGGTAGCCTTCAACGGCAAGTTCCGTCATCCTGTAGCGGTCTTTTGCCGTGGCAAACTCCATGCCTATTTTATGCGGAGCAATGCAGGCAGGCACAAACAGTACTTTATCAAGTTTTAACGCACGGTAAACAAATTCCGCGCTGTTCAGGTGCCCGTTATGTATAGGGTCAAACGAGCCGCCGATAATGCCCAGTTTTTTTACTGTCACAGCTGCTTTCCTCCAAAACAAACATATCTATCGAATAATTATATCACATCCCGGCAAAAAATTGGGCTATTTTTTCCAATATCCAGATAATTATTGCAAAAAAAATTAAGGCCTTCAAGCGGTCTTTTATATCAAAAACAGTTTTAGGCCTTCTAAGATATTCATAGAAGGCCACTAAAACTTCTTTTATTGTTGTTTTATGCTGACGGTTATTCATAACGCAAAGCCTCTATCGGGTCAAGCAGCGCTGCTTTGCGCGCCGGGTAAATACCAAAGAACAAGCCGATGCCGATGGAAAAAAGCACGGCAATTAAAATTACCGGTACGGAAATTATCGTCATCCAGCCTGCAAAATAGCTGATGGCATAAGATGCCCCAACGCCGAGCGCTACGCCCAATGTGCCGCCGACAATGCCTATAACCATCGCTTCAATTAAAAACTGCAAAAGAATATTATCGTATGTTGCGCCAAGCGCTTTGCGGATACCAATTTCACGCGTGCGTTCGGTTACCGATACAAGCATAATGTTCATGATGCCGATACCGCCAACAAGCAGGCTTATTGCTGCAATGCAGCCAAGCAGCATGGTAATGGTGTTGGCTGTCTCCATCATTGTATCCATCAATGCCGCTAGGTTACGGACGGTAAAATCGTCATAATCATCATCCTGAATTTTATGGCGCACACGCAGCAATGCTTCAACATCAGCCTGCACCTGGTCAACAACATTTTCGTTTTCTGCCTGAATGGTAATGCGGCTGATATAAGTTATGCCCATCATACGGTTCTGTGCCGTTGTAAGCGGTATAAATACAACATCGTCCTGGTCCTGACCGCTTGATGACTGGCCTTTGGTTTCCAAAACACCTACAACCTTGAACGGAGCCTTGTTTATACGTACGGTTTTACCGACAGCATCGCCATCTGGGAAAAGATTATCAACAATTGTCTGCCCGATTACACAGACGCGGTCGCGGCTGGTAAGGTCACGCTGATTTAAATTGCGGCCGTCTGCCAGCGTATAATTGCGGATGTCCAAAACATTCGGCGTTGTGCCTTCAACACTTGCCGTCCAGTTCTGGTTGCCGGCAACAAGCTGATAAGAACGCGATACCGCCGGAGCAACGTGGGCAATACCGTCAATCTGCCTTTCAATGGCTTCGGCATCTTCTGCCGTCAGGCGTGCGCCTTCACCCATTGGCAAGCGTGCGCCGCTTGGTGTGCGCCCGCCGCTCATAACAATTAAAAGGTTGCTGCCCAAACTGGAAATATTGCTTTTAATCTGTTCCTTAACGCCAAAACCAAGGCTTACCATGGCAATAACCGCGCCAACGCCGATGATGATGCCCAAAAGCGTTAAAAACGTACGCAGCTTATTGCTGAGCATGCCGTCCAGCGCCATCTTGATAGATTCGTTAAACATCAGCGTCACCTCCACTCGTCACTGACGAGTTTGCCGTCGCGCATTACCAGAATACGTTTGGTCTGCTCGGCAATATCAGGTTCATGCGTAACCATAACTATGGTTTTGCCTTCGTCATTCATAGCTTTAAAAATGTCCATAATTTCATAACTTGATTTTGTATCAAGGTTACCGGTAGGTTCATCCGCCATAATAATGGCAGGATTATTTACCAATGCACGGGCAATAGCAACACGCTGCCGCTGACCGCCGCTCATTTCGTTGGGCTTATGGTCAAGCCTGTTGCCCAGCCCTACCGATGACAATGCCGCAGCAGCCCGTTCCATGCGTTCTTCTTCCGGCACGCCTGCATATACCAGCGGCAAAGCCACGTTTACCTGCGCCGTTAATTTCGGCAGTAAATTAAAATTTTGGAATACAAAGCCTATTTCCGCATTGCGCGTATGTGCCAGCTCGTTATCATCATAACCGGCAATATCGCGCCCGCGCAAAAAATAATGCCCGCTTGTGGGCCTGTCAAGGCAGCCCAAAATGTTCATCATTGTTGATTTGCCGCTGCCGGACGGACCCATAATAGAGGTAAACTCGCCTTCACTGATACTGGTATTAACATGGTCGAGCGCATGAACAACAGTATCACCCATTACATATGATTTTACTATATCTACAAGCCTGATTATCTCTGCCATGTCCTGCCTCTTTCACGGCCGGTTAAATCGGCCCTCTCATATTATTTTGCTGGGTTGTGCGCTGTTTTACAAGCAGCACATCTCCTTCGTGCAAATCACCTGTTACGGCAATATTTTCTTCGCCGCTCAGCCCAAGCGTTACATCAACATCACGGGATGTTTTGGTCTTTTCATCATAAACTTTAACATAGCGGCGTCCATCTTCATAATAAATGCAGTTAGGAGGTACCATTAAAGTATTATCCTGCTGCTCAATAACGATATTCGTCCTTGCAGTCATTGTCGGCAGAAGTTTGCCTTCAGGATTAGCAACATCAACATAAACAGTGTAATAAATTACGTTATCTTCAGTTACTGCGGAACGCGAAATTAAACGCACAGTACCGGTAAAAGTTTCTTCCGGATAAGCATCAACTGTAAATTCAACAGTCTGCCCCACTTTTACGCGCCCTATGTCAGATTCGTCCACCAAAGTATCAATCTGCATATCGTCAAGATTAGCCACGGACATAATTACCTGCGGTTCGCTGATACCGGAGCTGATGGTCTGCCCTACCGGTGTAGGTTCGCCAATAATATAGCCCGCAATCGGGGATGTAATAACTGTATCATTTACATCGGAAACTGCCTGGTCATAATTAGCTTTTGCGACAATATAATCAGATTCAGCCAAATCAAAATCGCTGCGCGAAATTGCGCCCTGCGCCAAAAGCGCAGTATAGCGGTTGTATGTAAGCTCCGCATTATCAAGGCGTGCTTTCATCTGGCGAGCCGTTGCTTCTAAAGCCGTGCTGTCCAATCTAACCAGAACCTGCCCTGCTTCAACATGCTGATTTTCTTCTACCAGCACTTCTACGATACGGCCGGTAATTTTGGAGCTGATATCGACGTTATCGACCGCGCTTAAACTGCCGGTTGCCGAAATACTGTCTTTCAGCGTGCCATATTCAACTTTTGCCGTTTTAACAGTGGTTTCAACCTGCGTAATGCTTTGGTAATACGAATACCCTGCATAACAGATTGCAGCAAGAATAACAAGAAAGCCGATTACATATTTATTGTTCTTAATAAATTTCATCGCCGAACCCCTCCTGATAATTTTTAATTAGCTTTCACTAATTAAATTATAACATTTTCGTCTTTGTTGTTAAATATATATTACACATAAACTATGTCAAATTTATGGCAGTTTGTATTTATTGCAGCATATTTTAAATGGCGCTTTAGGTTTAAAAGTGTTATACTAAAATTACAAAGTTGTACAACGGGAGGTTGAACAGTATGAAAAAATCGTCCTGGGTTATTTTGCTTATTTTAGCTTTTATAGGTTACTGCCTGCTGCGCAAAAAACGTAAAGAAAAAGAAAACGTTAATGAAAACTGAACGCTGCAATCTTCTTGATGTGCTGCGCGGCGCAGCTCTTATCAATATGTTTATTTACCATGCCGTTTGGAATATGCACAACTTATTTGGGCAGAATATACACTGGCTGCATA
>CAJLLL010000013.1 GCA_905207485.1 uncultured Phascolarctobacterium sp. | reverse complement strand
GCTGCGGCAAATCTTCCGGTTTCATTAATACGGAAAGCATCTGCGCCGGTCTGCCCTTTTTCATAATAATAGGAGTAACCCACGCATCAAGCGCACCTGCTGCCAAAAGTTTTTCCTGAACATAAGGCCATACTTCACTGCTCATATCGTCGATATTAGATTCGGCAACAGTCAGCCCACAGTTATTTTCATCATCAAGTGTGCCAAGGCTTACGCGCAAAACATTAGGAATTTCCAAATTCCTTGTTCCTGCACCATAGCCAACTTTTTCAATTATAAAACCTTTAGGCATATCAACAGAAGTTTTTGCCAGTGCTGCCATTAAAGCTGCACCGGTAGGCGTTGTTAATTCGCGTTCAATATTTCCCTTGGCAAACGCCAATCCCTGTGCCAAAAGTTCTGCTGTCGCAGGAGCCGGTACAGGCATTAAACCATGCGCACACTGAACAAACCCGAACCCTGTTTTAATTTCCGATACATAAATATCTTCAATTCCAAGATATTCCAAAGCAAGGCAGCTTCCAACGATATCAATAATAGTGTCAATAGCGCCAACTTCATGGAAATGCACTTCTTCAAGGCTTTTGCCATGCACTTTTGCTTCTGCAAGTCCGAGCATGCGGAATACGCCAACAGCTTTTTCTTTTATGTTAGCGCTTAAATCTGAATTTTCTATGATAGTTTTGATGTCATTAAAATTTCTGTGTTCATGATGGTGGTGCTGGTGAACTTCTTGAGTATTTTCGTTTACATGGCAGCAATGATGATCATGCAAATGTTCTGCCTCATGTCCATGATGGTGATGGCATTCCCCATGTTCGCCGTGATGATGATGTTCTCCATGGTGGCAGCAATGCTCATGCTCATGTTCTTCAAGTTCAGCAGCTTCCGTAACACCCGGAATTTTTACATTAAAATAAGCAGCATTAATTCCGCATTTATCAGCGCGAGTATTAATAAGTTCATATTCGCCTAAATGCATTTTCTGCAATTCTGCCGCAATAAAATCAGCATCAGCACCCAAATCAAGCAATGCTCCCAAAAGCATATTGCCGCTGATTCCTGAAAACGCTTCTATGTAAAGTGCTTTTTTCATTTTCTCACCTCATATGGTTAATAATACTTGCCATGCGCCCTGCGCCAAAACCGTTATCGATATTTACAACGGCAACGCCCGCCGAACAACTGTTCAACATTCCTAAAAGCGCCGATAATCCTTTGAAGTTTGCTCCATACCCTACACTTGTAGGCACAGCAATAACAGGCTTGTCCACTAAACCGCCGACAACACTTGCCAAAGCACCTTCCATGCCGGCAACAACAATAACAACATTCGCCTCGCGGATAATGTCAATTTTAGAAAATAAACGGTGGATGCCTGCCACGCCGACATCATAAACACGTTTTACCGTGTTACCCATAATTTCTGCCGTAAGAGCAGCTTCTTCCGATACCGGCAAGTCACTGGTTCCGGCTGTTACAACAGCTATATAACGCTTGTCATCTTTCGGCAAAGGCTTGCGTTCAATTTTAATAAAACCTGCATCTTTATAATATTCGGCATCTGGAACTACTTTTTTTACAGCGGCATATTTTTCTCCATTGGCACGTGTGCCAATAATATTGTTGTGCACTTCTGCCAAGCGACCCATAATAGCAGCCGTTTGTTCAGCAGTTTTGCCTTCACAATATACAACCTCTGCAAATCCCTGCCGCAAGCTGCGTTCATGGTCAATCATGGCAAAACCTAAATCGCTGTATTCATTGCTGTGCAGTTTTCTTAAAAAATCATCGTTATTAATTTTTCCCTGCTTAAAATCGTTCAGTAATTCGTAAACCTGCTGTTTATATTCCATTTTTTAATCCTTTTAATAACCAAAAATAAGTTTTCTCAACTATATAATTATACAACTTTAAGCGGGCTCATAGCAAGCAATTCAATCACTTAATGCATACGCTGTTAAATCTGCGGTTAATCTTACATTACCGTTAAAACTGTCTGAAATACGTTCGATAATTACATTATTAACAGTTAACAGCTGCTTTTTATTTTGAATTTCATCCAGGAAAGCAGCCGTTTTATAAAAACTGCCGTTTAAAATAATTTTAAATGTTATTGTTTCATAAGCTTTTTTATTTTGTTTTTCATTTTTTACCGGTTTTATGCTTTCTACCTGTAAATTATTTTTTCCTGCAATTTCAGTATATTTTTTTATAAGTTCTGCGGCTGTTATTTTTTCCGGCAGTATTTTATGCGCTTCTTCCATCGCAGCATTTTGTCCTTTAATAAAAGCATCATAATTATTATTTTCTATGGCAAAACTCCGATAATTTTCAAGACGCTGTGTTTCTTCTGCAAGTATATTTTTGCTTAGTTCAATTTTGTTTTGCAGCGGGTCTATAGCCACTGTCTTTATGGCCATACACAATGCCAGCACAGCAATTAAAAATAAACTACTTTTATCAGTACGCTTTAAATTTTGCAGTTTTAAATAAAGTTCCTGCATCAATTACTTCCTTTCCAACAATAAATTAAAGGCAGTCACATTTTTGCCTTCTGCTTGTACATTTTTTAATTCCGATAATTCCGCCGCAATATTATTTCTTTTACTAATTGTTTCAGAAAATTCTACAGCTTTAGCTATACCTGGCGCATAACCGCTGACTATAATTTGCCTGCTGTCATTTTCTTCTATCTTTTCCAGCCAGCAGCCATAAGGAATAGATTCTGTAACAGATGTTAAAACATGCTGCCAGTTTATATTTTTTGCACGCATAGTTTCTGCCATTTTTAAACGATTGTTAATTTTATGATTTACAACAGAGGCTTCTTCATAACGTTCCTGCCATTCGCCGTTTGCTGCTATTTTTCGCTGCACTGCCTGTAAATCATTTTGCACATTATAAAACAGAATTAAATTCCAACCCCACATTATCAGAAAAACTGCCGTGAGGATACCGGCAGCAACGTTGTATGCCTGCCAGCGCTTAAACTGGAACCTGCTTTCTGTAAAAGGCAAAAAATTACATTGCTTATTTTCCAAACAAAGTGCTGCGCCAATAGCCGCTGTAAACAAATTCAACTGCCGCAAATAATCGGTTTTGATATTTTCAGAAAAACCTATGCTATACCCAATTTCATTTCTAATAACCGGTAAATTGGTATCTTTTTCTATTTCTTCAGTCAATAAACTATTGCCATTTACAATTATCTGTTTAAAAGCAACACCAGAAAATTGTAAACACATATTTTCTATTATTGATTTTAAATCTGCAATATCAAAATTATTCATCTGTTTTTGCGCTATGGGAATGCCATTATTAAAAGCAGCAACAGTAATTTCGTTTGCATTAATAACATCAAGCAGCAAAAAATCTGTATATGTTTTTGCAAAAGTTTGCTCTATCGCCACGGAACGTAAAAATACGCCGCCTAACGGCAAATCTAATTTTTCGGCAACTGTTTTAAAAACGGCAGATATACGCTGCGGCATTGCTGCTGCGGCAACTTTACTTAAAGCATTTTCTTTTTTTGTTAAGTATACCGCTGTACAGCAAAAGTTGTCCGCATTGCTGTTTAAGATATTTTCCAGTTCCCAACGGGCAGCTTCACGCAAATCATTTTCAGGCATATTAGGCAAATCAAGCATAAACACAGCTGAATTTTCAGCACCTAAAGTAAATATAACAGTATCTGCCTGTATTTTTTCACGTTTAAAAATACTGCAAATAAAATCTGCAAGAGCAGAATTGTTATCAGCAATTGCTGCGTTTTCCAATAATGCAGGCATTTTTTCATTATGCAGCATTATCACTTGCGGTACACGCAAGCCGCAATCTACAACGGCAATTCTTATATCTTTAGTTGTAATATCAATAGAAGCAATCTTTTTAAAGTGCTTTTTAATTAAATTGGTTATAAAAAATTTATAATTCATTGCTCACTTTCCCTAAAATAAATTCCAATAATAATTTAATAAAACAGGCTTATATAATAAAACAACAAATGCCGATAAGCACAAAAATGGGCCAAACGGAACAGCATCTCCTTTACTTTTTATGCCGCTTGCAAGAAGCAACATACTCATAATGCCGCCAATAGTAAATGCCAATAACAAAAACATTAATGTACCTTCAATTCCAAGCCATAAACCAACCGCTGCACTTAATTTTACATCTCCTCCACCCATGCCGCCTCGGCTGATAATAAAAATAACAAGCATTATTGCAAATCCCAGAATACCGCCTAATAGCGAATCCAAAATTTTATCAGAATGGTATAAGAAACTATAACAAAGTCCGCTTGCTGCAATAACGCCAACCCAAGCATCAGGTATAATTTGTTCGTTGTAATCAATTAAACTTATCAGAACAAGGAATCCTGTAAAGACAAACATCAGCACAAGCAGCAATCCCGGCAGTGCATGAATACCACATAAAACAAAGGCCGTTCCTGTTATAAGTTCCGCAGCAAAACTATTTATGCTATAAGCAGTTTTACAATAACGGCAACGCCCTCGCAGATACAAATAACTGAATACAGGAAGCAAATCAATAACACTAAGCCTGTGCCCGCAGCTTTCGCAAACAGATTTGCCATAAATAATACTGCTCCCATGTGAGAATCTGTAAGCGCAGCAAGCTACAAAACTTCCGATAGCTGCCCCAAACACAAAATAAAAAATTAACCACAAAATCACTTAATAAACCACCACAACAGCTAAATTTACAGCGCCTTAAAAAGACGCAGCCCCACTATTATATAAAAAAATAACAGCGGATGCAAGAAACATCCGCTGTTATAATTCACTTTAAATTTTTGTTATTTGCCTGTACGGCCGCGTTTGGTAAACGGTTTACCTTCTTTGCAAAGCGGGCAGTCATCAGGGTCATAAGTAGGCACGTTAAGGTGCAGCAATGCTTCCGTACGCATGCCAAAATCAACTTTGCCGCCGCTGCGGTCTACCAAAAGGCCAATTCCTACCGGTACGCCGCCATGTGCTTTAACAACATCAAGAACTTCTTTAACGCTGCCGCCGGTGGTAACAATATCTTCAACAATCAAAACACGGGTGCCCTCCGGAATTTGGAAGCCGCGTTTCAAAGTCATTTTACCATTTTCACGTTCGGTGAAAATAGCACGGGTGCCAAGTGCCTTGCCAACTTCATGCGCCAGTAAAATACCGCCGGTCATAGGCCCGATAACGAGTTCTACATTATCGGCAGCATAGCGTTCAGCCAGTTCCTGGCACAGCATTTCCGTATATTTAGGATGCTGCAGCACATTGAATTTTTCAACATACATAGGACTGTGCAGACCGCTGGTCAGCAAAAAATGACCGTGCAGCACTGCCTGGGTTTCTTCCAATAACTGCATTACTTCTTTTTCCTGCATCATAAGTTTATACACCTCTTATTTCTGCTGCAATGCTTTGTGCCGCAGCTTTTTTATCTTCTGCTTTGGTAATAGGCCTGCCCACTACAATATGGGTTGAACCATTTTTTAATGCTCCTGCCGGGGTTGCGATTCTGCTTTGGTCATTAACCGCTGCACCTGCGGGACGGATGCCCGGAGTTACAATCAAAAAGCCTTCACCGCATGCTTTGCGTATCTCTGCGGCTTCCTGTGGAGAAGCAACAACACCATCCATTCCTGCTTCTTTGGCAAGTTTGGCCAGGGCAATTACCTGTTCGGCAATGCTGTTTTTATAATTAAGGTCAGCATATTGTTCGTCATCAATGCTGGTAAGTACGGTAACGGCAATAAGTTTCGGCGCAGGACGGCCAAGTTCTTCGGCTTTTGTATGTACAGCTTTAACTGCCTCCTGCATCATTTTTTTGCCGCCAATGGCATGTACATTCAGCATATCTGCGCCAAGCACTGTTAAAACAGAAAGCGCACTGGCAACGGTATTAGGAATATCATGCAGTTTTAAATCCAAAAACACCTTTTTGCCGTTAGCTTTTAAAAAGCTAATCATTTCGCTACCTGCTGCGTAATAAAGTTCCATGCCAACTTTATAATGGCAAACAGAATCACCCAACTCTTCAACACATGCTTTGGCTAAAGCAGCAGTCGGAAAATCAAGCGCCACTATTAAACGTTCATCACTCATGGTTTACTCCTTTCCGCTGTGCAAGGCAAAACTGCCTTCCGGCAATGCTGCGCCAATCATATCAGTAAGTTTGTTAATATTGTGCCTGTCCATATAAGCCAGGATGCCGTGGCTGATGGTTTCTGCAATAGCAGGATTACGGAAGTTTGCCGTACCTACTGCAACAGCACTCGCGCCGCAAAGGAAAAATTCAACAGCATCTTCGGCAGTTTCAATACCTCCCATGCCGATAATAGGAACATGCACCTTCTGCGCTACTTCGTAGCACATGCGTACGGCAACAGGACGGACAGCAGGACCGCTTAAACCGCCTGTAATATTACCAAGCACCGGGCGCTGGCGTTCAATATCAATTTTCATGCCAATCAGCGTATTAATTAAAGAAATAGCATCAGTTCCGGCATCTTCAACGGCAAGAGCCATTTCCGTAATGCTGGTTACATTAGGAGAAAGCTTTGTAATAACAGTTTTTCCAAAATGTTTTTTTACCTGCTCTACTACAGCTGCTGCACTATCCGGGCAAGTGCCAAAAGCAATGCCGCCCTGTTTAACATTCGGGCAGGAAATATTAATTTCTACTGCATGCACACCGTCAACATCAAGTTTGTGCGCCAATTCGCCGTATTCTTCCGGAGAAGAAGCAGCAATATTAACGATAACAGGAACATTATATTGACGGAGTTTAGGCAGAGTTTCATTTAAAAAGTAATCGCTGCCGGGGTTTTCCAGCCCTACGCAGTTCAGCATGCCGGAAGGAGTCTCAACGGCGCGCTGGCCTTTATTTCCTTCGCGCGGCAGAAGTGTTGTGCCTTTAACGCACACTGCGCCAACTTTTTCTAAATCTAAAAAGTCGGTAAACTCCAAACCGAAGCCAAAAGTACCGGAGGCAGTGGTAACCGGTGTCTGCATTTTTAAGCCGGCAATATCAACTGCCAGGCGTCCGTCATACAATTTTGCGCTTACCATTCGCCCACCTCCTCAGCCCAGAATACAGGACCGTCAGTACAAACTTTAAGGCGTTTGCCAATGCCGCTGCAAGAGCAGGACAAGCATGCGCCCAACCCGCATGCCATATATTTTTCAAGCGATACCTGGCATTTTACGCCATATTCTTTCGCTGCTTCAGCAACGGCTTTCATCATCGGCACTGGGCCGCAAACATAAAGTGCGTCATATTTGCCGCTTGCCAGTAAATCCGGCAGAACAGCCATTACAGTGCCTTTCGTGCCGCAGCTTCCGTCGTCCGTTGTTAAATGCATAACCGGGCAATAATCTTCATACAGCTTTGTCCAGAACAGTTCATCGGCTGTACGCCCGCCCATAACAATTTCTGCCTTGCCTTTGCCAAAAGCAGATGCAAGAAACAGCAGCGGTGCAAGTCCCAAGCCGCCGCCAATAATAAGCGGATGTTCGGCATTCATATCAAAGCCGCGTCCCAACGGGCCAACGATGCTTAATTTATCGCCAGTACAATATTCTGCTAAAAGTTTGGTTGCATCACCGATAATACGGTAAATCATAGTGATTGTACCCTCTTTTTTATTAACGGCAGCAACACCAAACGGACGGCGCAGCAAAGGCGCCGTGCAGTTAAATACCTGCACGTTTACAAACTGCCCCGGAACGGCAAGTTCTGCCAGTTCCGGTGCATAAACTTCTATTAATTTGGTTGAATTGTTTAAGACATGCTGTCCTACAACTTTAGCTTCAACAATTTTTTTAGGCATATATCAGCCCTCCCAGGCAAGATCCTGCAAAGCTACAATACTTACAACGCGGCGGCGGCGCATTGCGCTCATAACATGCTGCAATTCACGCGCCGTATCAAGAGAAGTCAGGCAGGCAATGGCATGTTCAACGGTAGAACGGCGGATTTTAAAGCCGTCACGTTCAGCGTCGCGTCCATGGTTGGTTGTATTAATAACCATGCTGATATGCCCTTCTTTAATTTCATCCAAAATATTCGGGCTGCCTTCACTTACTTTAGTTGCTACTCTGACTTTTACGCCGTGGCTCTGCAAATACTCAGCCGTGCCGCCGGTTGCCGTAATTTCATAACCCAAATCAGCAAAACCTGCTGCAATGTCACAGGCTTCTTCCTTATCCATATCGGCAACGGTAATTAAAATCGAGCCTTCGTGAGGAACATTAATGCCGGCTGCAATGCAGGCTTTGTACAGCGCACGCGAATACTGATAATCAATAGCCATAACTTCGCCGGTAGATTTCATTTCAGGCCCAAGAGTAATATCTACATTGCTCATCTTATTGAAGGAGAATACCGGAGCCTTAACTGCGTAATAATCTGGGAAGAGCTGCAAGCCGGGACGGAAACCCTGCTCACGGATGCCAAGACCCATTGCGCATTTTGTTGCAACGTCAACCATCTGAATGGTGGTAACTTTGCTGAGGAACGGAACAGTACGGGAAGAACGCGGGTTAACTTCAATAACAAATACTTCATTGTTGCGTACAATGTACTGAATGTTAATCATGCCGTGTACTTCAAGACCAATGGAAATTCTGTTGGTGTAGTCGATAATCGTTTTAATAACGGATTCCGACAAAGTGCGCGGCGGATATACAGCAATAGAGTCGCCGGAATGTACGCCTGCACGTTCGATATGTTCCATGATGCCGGGAATAAGCACGTCTTTGCCATCGCAGATAGCATCAACTTCAACTTCTGTGCCCTGTAAGTAATGGTCAACCAGTACCGGATGTTCATGCGAAGCCTTAACAGCATTCGTCATATAATATTTAAGTTCATCATCATTGTAAACGATTTCCATAGCACGGCCGCCAAGTACATAAGACGGACGCACCATTACCGGATAGCCAACATCTGCCGCAGCTTTCAGCGCACCTTCGGTATCAAATACGGTATGTCCCTGTGGGCGCGGAATATCGCAGGAAGTAAGAAGTTCATCAAAACGTTCGCGGTCTTCGGCACGGTCAATGCTTTCAACGCTGCTGCCCAAAATCTTAATGCCGGCTTTTTCAAGCGGGCCTGCAAGGTTAATGGCAGTTTGTCCGCCGAATTGTACAATAACGCCTTCCGGTTTTTCTTTATCCAGAATGTTCAGCACATCTTCAATAGTCAGCGGTTCAAAATACAATCTGTCGCTGGTATCAAAGTCGGTACTTACAGTTTCAGGGTTATTATTGATAATAATGGTTTCGTAACCAAGCTCTTTCAAAGCCCATACAGAATGCACGGAGCAGTAGTCAAATTCAACGCCCTGACCGATACGGATAGGACCTGAGCCAAGTACGGCAACCTTTTTCTTATCGCTGACTTCAACTTCGTCTTCTTCAGCATAAGTTGAATAATAATACGGAGTTTCAGCTTCAAATTCTGCTGCGCAGGTATCAACCATTTTATAAGTAGGTATAATGCCCCAGCCTTTACGCATTTCGCGTATTTCCTGCCAGGTTTTACCAATATAGCCGGCAATAACAACATCTGCAAAACCCATTTTCTTGGCTGCACGCATTAAGTCTTCCGTCATAGGTTCAGCCTTGATGCGTTTTTCCATATTGACAATGTTCATAATTTTTTGCAGGAACCAGTTGTCAATTTTAGTAATGTCGTGTACTTCTTCAATCGTTACGCCGCGGCGGAAGGCTTCTGCAATTACAAACAGGCGCTGATCATCAATCAGATGAATGCGGTCATATACTTCTTGGTCGCTGAGAGATTTCAGTTCCGGCATTTCAAGATGGATAAGGCCGATTTCCAAAGAACGTACTGCTTTCAGCAATGCAGCCTCAAGATTTCTTTCAATAGCCATAACTTCGCCCGTAGCTTTCATCTGTGTACCAAGAGTACGGTCTGCGGTAACAAATTTATCAAACGGCCAACGCGGGAATTTTAATACAACGTAGTCCAGCGCAGGTTCAAAGCAAGCAGTGGTTTTTTTGGTAACAGCATTCTGGATTTCGTCCAATGTGTAACCAACCGCAATTTTACTAGCAACTTTAGCAATAGGATAACCGGTTGCTTTGGAAGCAAGTGCCGAAGAACGGCTTACACGCGGATTAACCTCAATTACATAATAACGGTAAGAATTAGGATCAAGTGCAAGCTGTACGTTGCAGGCACCGCGCACGCCAAGTTCACGAACAATATCAATGGAAGCCTGACGCAGCATCTGTACTTCATGGTCGCTTAAAGTCTGTGCCGGAGCGGCAACGATGGAATCGCCTGTATGCACGCCAACCGGGTCAAGGTTTTCCATAGAGCAGACGGTAATGCAGTTATCATCCGCATCACGCAAAACTTCATATTCAATTTCTTTCCAGCCGGCAACGCTGCGTTCAATCAGCGCTTGGCCAATAAGGCTGTATAAAAGGCCTTTGCTTACAATATCGTCCAGTTCTTCATCATTATTGGCAATACCGCCGCCGGTACCGCCCAAAGTATAAGCCGGACGTACAATCAGCGGGAAACCAACCTGACGGGCAAATTCTTTAGCGGCAGATACGGTTTCAACAATAGTGCTTTCAGGAATCGGCTGGTTGATTTTTTCCATCGTTTCCTTAAACAGTTCGCGGTCTTCAGCACGTTTAATACTTTCAATCTGAGTACCTAAAAGTTTTACGTTATATTCACGCAAAATACCCTGTTTATCAAGGTCAATGGCAAGGTTTAAGCCAACCTGCCCGCCCAAAGTTGCCAGCATGGCATCCGGGCGTTCGCGTTTAATTACGCTTTCAATAAATTCTACATTAACAGGCTCAACATAAACACGGTCGGCAATATGCACGTCCGTCATAATAGTTGCAGGGTTGCTGTTTACAAGAACAACTTCCAGCCCTTCTTCTTTTAAAGCGCGGCAGGCTTGTGTGCCGGAATAGTCAAATTCTGCCGCCTGGCCGATAATAATCGGGCCCGAACCGATAACCAGTACTTTTTTTACATTTTGCAGCTTCGGCATATTAGCGGCCTCCCATCATTTTAATAAAACGCTCAAACAAATATTCGTGACCGCCGGGTCCGGGGCTTGCTTCCGGATGGTACTGCACGGTAAAGGTCGGATGGTCAAGATAACGCACGCCCTCAATCGTGTGGTCATTAAGAGAAATATTGGTAATTTCAATGTTTTTGCCTTCCAGAGATTTTTCATCAACGGCATAACCGTGGTTCTGGGAAGAAATCATTACTTTATGTTCCAGCAAATCTTTAACCGGATGGTTAATGCCGCGATGGCCGAACTTCATTTTATAAGTATCGCAGCCATTGGCAAGCGCCATTAACTGATGACCGAGGCAAATGCCAAAAATCGGCTTTTTGCCGATAAAGTTTTTAACTTCTTCGATAACAGAAGTTAAATCCTTCGGGTCTCCGGGGCCGTTGGAAAGGAAAATTCCGTCCGGCTGGGAAGCAAGCACTTCCTGCGCGCTGGTAAATGCCGGGAATACAGTTAAACGGCAGCCGAAACTTGCCAGATAATTAAGGATGTTTTGTTTAATGCCGTAATCCATAACGGCAACATGATATTTACCTTCGCCCATTGTATAAATTTCCGGCGTAGTAACTTTTGCAACCTGGTCATGTACTTCCGGTTGTGCCAGCAATTTATCAATTTCTTCCTGCGGAGTTTCTTCCGGTACGATAATGCCCTGCAAAACGCCGTAGTTTCTTAATTTTCTGGTAATGGCACGGGTATCAACGCCAACCAGTACAGGCACATCCTGCTCATCCAGGAAATCTTCCAAAGTCTGTTCGTTTTTCCAGTTGCTTGGATGATCGCAAAGTTCGCTGATAACAAAGCCCTGGAAGAAGCATTTTCTGCCCTGATTAAACTCAGGGTTAATGCCGTAATTGCCAACCAGAGGATAAGTTAAAACAACAATCTGGTCGCAAAATGACGGGTCAGTTAAAGTTTCCTGATAACCGCTCATGCCTGTTGTAAAAACAACTTCGCCGACAGCATTGCGTTTACCGTACAGAGTTCCTCTGTAAACGCTGCCGTCTTTTAAAACCAGTTTACCCTTTCTTCCTATTTGCCGCATACTACACCATCTCTCATAACAAATTTACCTGCTACCATAGTGGCAACTGCTTTGCCTTTGCAGTGTTTTCCATTGAAAGGCGTTACATTGCCGCGTGTATAAAATTTCGTATTATCAACCGTCCATTCCTTGTTAAGGTCGATAACAGTCACATCTGCCGGACTGCCTACTTTTAAACTTCCAGCATTTAATGCAAAAATATTCGCAGGCGCTGTACTCATTTTATCAATAATTTCGTTAATTGTGAAGAGCCCTGTATGATAAAGTTCTGTTAAAATTACGCCCAAAGAAGTTTCAAGGCCGGTAAAACCGTTCGGGGCATAGCGGAACTCAACATCTTTTTCTTCCGGAGCATGCGGAGCGTGGTCAGTAACAATCGCATCAGCAGTGCCGTCTTTCAGAGCCTGACGGCATGCCTCTACGTGGTCCATGCTGCGCAGCGGCGGAGATACGCGCGTTGCTGTGCTGTAAGTGCTGCATGCTTCATCTGTAAGAGTTAAATGATGCACGGTAACTTCACAAGTTACATTTACGCCTCTTGCTTTTGCACGGCGGATAATATCAAGAGCGCCTTTGGACGCAACATGAGCAATATGTACATGCGCGCCTGTATACTCGGCAATAATGCAGTCACGCGCAACAGCGATGTCTTCGGAAATATACGGAATGCCCGGAACGCCGATGCGTGCGGAAACAGCGCCTTCATGCATATAACCTTCGTGGTTCAGTTCCTCTTCGATAGAATGGGAAATCAGAACCTTATCAAAAGCGCTTACATATTTTGCAGCCAGCAAAAATAAGCGGCTGCTTTCAACATAATGGCCGTCATCACTGAAAGCCATAGCGCCTTTTTCTGCCATATCGCCAAGTTCTGCCAGTTCTTTCCCCTGCTCGCCCTTGCTGATGGCGCCGATTACTTCGACATTTACATAACCTTCGCGGGCAGCACGTTCTTTAATGCCGCTTACGATAATGCTGTTGTCTACAACAGGTTTGGTGTTAGGCATGCAGGCAATAGTTGTTACGCCGCCTGCTGCCGCTGCCATCGTGCCGGTAACAATATCTTCTTTCGCTTCAAGGCCAGGCTCACGTAAATGTGTATGTACGTCAATAAGTCCAGGAGCAACCACAAGTCCGCTGGCATCATAAACCTCGTCGGCTGCAGCTTCAATATTTTTATCAAGTGCAGCAACAACTCCATCCTCAATAAGTACGTCCATTACTGCATCAAGGTTTTGCGAAGGGTCAACCACACGTCCGTTTTTAATTAATGTTTTCAATTTGTTTCCCTCCTGTCAGCGTTAAGAACAGCAAAGCCATACGAACTGCTACGCCGTTTTGTACTTCGTCCCTGATTTTGGCATTATCGCAGTAACCAACATCCCACGAAATTTCAAGGCCGCGGTTCATCGGACCCGGATGCAGGATTGTTACATCAGGTTTTGCCAGTGCCAGGCGTTTTTCATTAATGCCGAAAATGCGTGCATATTCACGTGCGGAAGGGAACAGGCCTTTCTGCTGGCGTTCAAGCTGAATACGCAGAATATCAATTACATCCGCACCTTCAATAGCTTCTTCCACGCGTTTATGCACCGTTACGCCCAGTGCTTCAATATCATGCGGCATCAAAGTCATCGGACCGGCAACATGCACATCCGCACCGAGCTTTGTCCATGCAGCAATATTGGTGCGTGCAACACGGCTGTATAAAATATCGCCGACAATAGCCATTTTTAAGCCTTTAAAATCCTTGCCCTGCTCACGGATGGTAAACATATCCAAAAGTCCCTGCGAAGGATGTGCGTGCGCACCATCGCCTGCATTAATAATAACCGCTTTGGAAACATCTGCGGCATAAGCAGCAGCACCTTCTATAGGATGGCGCATAACAATGGCATCACATGCCATGGACTGCACAGTAAGAATGGTATCGCGCAGGCATTCGCCTTTTACAACGCTGGAGCTGGAAGTGGTAATGTTTACAACGTCTGCCCCAAGATATTTGCCTGCCAGTTCAAACGAAGTACGCGTTCTGGTACTTGGTTCATAAAACAGGTTGATGATAGATTTGCCGCGCAGTGAGGGAACCTTTTTAATATCACGCTTCATAATTTTTTTCATCTCAGCTGCGGTTTTAAGGATAAGTTCATATTCCTCAACGGAAAGTGAATCCAAATCCAGTATATCTCTGCCGCCGAGAGAAACTGTTGCTTTTGCCATTGCAGAAACCTCCTGTGTATTTATTTAAGCAAAATCTGCGGGTACGCCCGCTTACTTATAAAAATAAAAGCCTTCCGGTCCCCATGAGGATAGGAAGGCTTGTAGTACAAGTTACCTAAAAGTCTACCTTACAGTCTCACAGGACCGATTTAAAGGTAAGTTTTATGTTGTTATTATTGTAACACTTCATAGTCGTATAAGTCAAATTTTTTACGTTAAAATACAGTTCAAAAATCATAAATTTTTGGCAGCAATTTTTATTTCGTTTCGTAAAGCCTTTTCAAAGCGAACCATAGTATCACAATGATAATTTATCATCTTTTCCCAATCACTTAAGTTACGTATATTAACTCCTTCAATGTAATTAGAAATTCTACAGGACTTTTTACCTCCCAAAATTTTCCAATTTAATTCTTCTCCAAAATTTTCTTCAATTATTTTTTTATCTTTCAATAAATTATTAAAAATAGTTTCATTTTCTTCTCTACTTCCATAATTAATAATCAATTCAACACCACAATACCATGTTGTAGCATCAAAAGCAAAAGTTATTCCTGATACTCCGGCACCACTTGATAACCAATGATTTGAAGTAGGTTTAATATTTCTGTATTGAGAAGAAATATTATTAAATTTTTCCAGTAATTTTGTCCAATATTGTACTCTTATATTTTCAATATCTTTTGTTATATCTTTGTCGCTCTGCACTTCTTTTGCTTTATCGGCCATTTGAATTATATACTCAGCAGTTTCTTTAACTGGTATAATTTGCTCCATTGTAAGGAAAAGATTATCATTGTATTGATAAGGTGTAACTTTAAAACATTTGACACTTATACCGTGATTTAGCATCCACATAACAGTAGAAGTAACTTCTTTTCTAAAATTAGCAGCTACTAAAATCATTCGCTGGTCATTCTCATTAAGAGTTATTTCTTCCAATGGTTTTCCATCAAAGAATTCAGAAATATTATTTTTTGCATTTTCATTTATTGAATTTTTATCAAGATAATCTTGATAAATTTCTATAATTTGAGCCTTTGTCAAAGTAGAACAATAAGAAACATATTTTAAACATTGCCAAACTACATCTTTTCCAGTATCGTCCAATTTATTCTCAATAATTACCAAAGAACCGTCTTGATCAAGAGCCAACAAATCTAATCGTTCGTTAGTATCATTAAACCCATTAAATTCTTTTTGTATTATAAGCAAATCTTCTCCAAAACAATTAGGTGATTTGGCAATCCACTCTTGCAGATTTTCACGTTCTTTAAAACCAAGTTCATGAAAAGTACATTTTTGTATTTCAGCAATACTGTTGTTAGATTTATTAATTGCAAACACATTATCACCTCTATATATTTTCTTATATAATTAGTATAACACGTTTTTTTATTAATAAAAACAGCACACCTGCCGTAACAGATGTGCTGCGTGATGTTAATATTTGCTTAGAATTTCCGCAAGTTCTGCAATATTCTTTTTACCAAAAACAACTTTGTCATCATTAATAACCATACACGGAACGCTCATAATATTATATTTTGTTTTCAGTTCAGCAAAATGATTAATGTCATATACTTCTGCGGTAACATTCGGGCTTTCTGCCGCAATGCGCTGCGCCGCCATAACAAGCTCCGGGCACATTGTGCAGGAAAGCGATACCAGTATTTTTAAATCAAGCTTTTTGTTCAAACTTTTTATTTTGTTAAGCGTCGCTCCGTCAACCGCCTGACCGGGACCAGCCGCATTGTACAAAGAGATAACAAATGAATTGAACTCGTGCCCGCCCGGTACGCCGTGAAAGGCAATGCCGGTATAGCTGCCATCGGCGTTCAGAACACGGACACAAGGTTTTTCCGCTTCGTTGCCGTTTGTTACAGCAAGTTTGTCAGTCAAGGCTGCCATTTCATGCACATAGTATTGCAGTTCTTTAGATATTTCCCTATCATCGAGGCTTACTTCCAAAATCAGCGGCTGCTGCATTTTTTCAAATACCGTTTGCAGCTGGGCTTTTATCGCCGCAGTAAAAATTTCACCGTTTTTTGCCGATTCTTGTTTTGCTGTCTCCTGCTTTGCTGAAACTTCCGGTGTTTTAAACTCCGGCTTAATACCGGTTTTATTTTGCATCATACAGGCGTATTTTTCCAGTTCTGTTGCCGCACGTGCGCCATCACTTACGGCAGTTACCACCTGACGCAGATTTTTAATGCAGACGTCACCGGCCGCATAAAGGCCTTCCACATTTGTTCTCTGGTTAACATCAGTAATAATGTAGCCGTATTGGTCAAGTTCGGCCAGTCCTTTAACAAGTTCTGTCGCAGGCTCGTAACCGGCAAATACAAAAACGCCAAAGCCTTCGCCTTCCGGCGGACGGTACTCGGTAACAGTACCGTTTTGGGTATTGCGGTAACGCAATAATATAAGCTTGCTATCGCCTTGCACTTCGTCCACTACAGTATTGTAACAGATTTTTATTTTAGGATGCTTTTTTGCAAGTTCGGCTGTTGCCGCGGCACAGGTAAAATCATCACTGCGTACCAAAATTGTAACGCTGCGTGCATAACGCGTTAAAAATACCGCTTCTTCTGCCGCTGCAAAACCACCGCCAACTACGAAAATATCCATGCCGGTAAAAAACTCACCATCACAGGTTGCACAATACGCCACGCCGCGCCCTTTAAATTCTTCTTCACCAGCAAAGCCTATTTTGCGCGGATGAGCCCCTGTTGCCAGAAGTACGCCAAAAGCCTGTATATCGCCTTTTGATGTATGCACCATTTTTAAGGTATCTCGCATATCAAGTCCGGTTGCTTCTGCCAGCAAAAATTCTGCACCAAAACTTTCAGCCTGTTTACGCATAACAGCAGTAATTTCAGCACCGCTGCCCTGCATTACGCCGGGATAATTTACTACATCGGCAGTAATGGTAATCTGCCCGCCGAACTTTTCTTTTTCTATTACCAAAACACTGTACCTTGCACGCGCAAGATACAACGCAGCCGTTAATCCGGCAGGGCCGCCGCCTATTACAACAACGTCATACAAGGTTTTCATTACAGTAATCCTACAAGGTCAAGGCTCGGTTTCAAAGTTTCAGCGCCCGGCTGCCATTTAGCAGGGCAAACCTGGTCGCCGTGTTCGGCAACAAACTGGCTGGCCTGTACTCGACGGAAAAGTTCATCGGCATTACGACCTACATTGCCGGCAATAACTTCATAAGCAACAATTTTTCCTTCAGGATTAACTATAAAGCTGCCGCGTTCTGCCATACCATCTTCTTCAATCATTACATCAAAATCACGCGCCAGTTTTCCGGTCGGGTCTGCCAGCATCGGATATTCAATTTTCTGAATGGTTTTAGATGCATCGTGCCATGCTTTATGTACAAAATGGCTATCGCACGAAACAGAATAAATTTCGCAGCCTATTTTTTGAAATTCCGCATATTTATTGGCAAGGTCTTCCAATTCTGTCGGGCAGACAAAAGTAAAATCTGCCGGATAGAAGAAAAATACGCTCCACTTACCGAGTATATCAGCTTTGCTCACAGTTTTAAATTCACCTTTATGAAAAGCCTGCACGGAAAAATCGCTTACTTCTTTGTTAATTAATGACATAATAACACTTCCTTTCTTTTGTTAGCTTAGGCTAACTTTGTAATTATTATAATCAATAATAATTATCTTGTCAATGCCAGCAAACAATTAATATTCTGTGTTAATTAAAATTTTAACATTTTATATAAATGGCATAAAAAAATCCCGGAAGCCGAATCCTGTTAAGGCTGTACTTCCGGGATTTTTTATTTGTTTATTTCTTACAGTTCGATATTTTTAGCATTAGCAAGGGTTTCTCTTGCTTCAGCAACCAGTTTTTCCATTACTTCTTTGCAGGGCAGAATTTCATTGAGTACGTTAAGGCTCTGGCCTACAAGAACAGCGCCGTGTTCAATATCGCCGTCAACTGCACCCATGCGGTTGGTACCGGTAGCAAAATCATTCAGTTCCTGCTGAGGTGCGCCTGCGCATTCTTTAGCAAGGTATTCTTTGGTAAATTCGTTTTTCAGGCAGCGTACTGCATTGTTGCGGCTGAAACCGGTGACTGCGGAATCAGTATCAGTAGCATCGATAATTGCCTGTTTTGCACGCGGATGAGTCGGGCATTCAGTTGTAAGAATAAAACGGGAGCCCATCTGTACACCATCAGCGCCCATTAAAAGAGCAGCAGCAATGCCGCGGCCGTCGCTGATGCCGCCTGCTACCAGCACAGGTACATTTTTAACCAGCGGCAGCACGTTGGTCATCAGTGCCATGGTGGTCTGCTGGCCGATATGGCCGCCGCCTTCCATGCCTTCAATTACCATTGCATCAACGCCGGCAGCTTCAACGCGTTTAGCAAGTTTTACATTCGGAACAACCGGAATAACTTTAATGCCTGCGCTGTGCAGTTTTTCGATATGCGGTACAGGGTTGCCTGCACCAAGGGTTACAAAAGCAACCTTTTCTTCGCAGACAACTTCGATAATTTCATTTACATTGGGAGCCATCAGCATTAGATTTACGCCAAACGGTTTATCGGTTAAAGTTTTGCATTTTTGAATTTCTGCTTTAGTCCATTCGGTAGTGCGTCCGCCGGTAGCAATAATGCCGGCACCGCCTGCGTTGGAAACAGCAGCAGCCAGGTTAGCATCACTCGTCCATGCCATGCCGCCCTGAATAATAGGATATTTAATGCCTAAGAGTTCAGTAATTTTAGTTTTCATTATATCAACACCTCTTAATCAAATTTTATGTGTACATTATACTATATTGCGGTTATTTTTGCCATACGCGCCGTCAATATTATCTTTTCCTGCAAAAATAGCTGTATGGGCAGCTACGGCAATAACCTGTGCGGCATTCAAAGTCCTGTTCATTTTCTTTATCAAAAATATTTTTCAAATCAGCCGCAATCTGCTGCATATCAAAATCATCCGGCAGGGAAAAACTTACGCAGCCGCGCAAAAAGTGCAGTTCGGCGTTCTTTACAGGCATTTTAAACATTTTTTCCGCAGCAGTTTTATACAGCGCAAGCTGATATACATAACCTTTTTGCACTTCTTTGGGAACCTGCCCTGTTTTGTAATCAACAATCCGCAAAGTACCGTCATCATTATAAACTATATTATCTATATAGCCATGGCAATTTGCATTGATGCCGTATTCTTCAAGTAACGGCAGATTAAATTCTGTTTCGTGAAGCTGTCTGGCTTTTAAACCGGGATACAAACTGCTTTTAAGATAGTCGTTAAGCATTTTTTCTGCTTCATCCAAATTGACAAACGGAACATTATTATTGTATGCTGCCTGCATTAATGCTTTTTTGGCATCACCGTTATATTTTTCAAGTGCTTCATGAATTAACGTGCCTAAAGTGCGTGCCTCCATACCGGTGTTGCCATCAAATTCAGGTTCCACCATTGGCATTTGCAAAATGTAGTGGTAATAATAACTGCGCGGGCAAATTTCATACTGCTGCAAAGCAGATGCAGAAAAACTCTGCTGCCATGACCTGCCGTAAGCAACAAGCGGTTTAATATTGTTTTGCACTTCCGCTGTTAAATTTACAGCAATTGCTTCTTTTGTTAATTGCTCAGGCGCAGCAATATCAGCAGCATCAAGCACTGTAACATTAATACCTTCATACCCTGTTAATATTGCCTGCAAAGTTTTAAACCATTTCCCTTTATCGTTTTTTGTTTTGCTTACTCCTGATAAAATCAGTCTGTCTTTGGCACGTGTAACAGCAACATAAAATTGGCGCTGTTTTTCATCATCATCCAAGGCCTTATTTATTTCCGCAACTTTTTTAAATACAGTGCTTTCACACAACTTGCCATTAACATCTGCTTTAATGCCTAAACCTATATTTTTATTAAAACGGATTGCATTCTTATCAGATTGTGCAGATGAATCCAGCGAAGGCAGAATAACTGTCGGAAATTCTAATCCCTTTGATTTATGAATGGTCATAATGGTAATCGCTTCACGCATATTATCAACCGTTGCCGATGCTTCCCGCACTTCCATTACGCGCAATTTTTTGATGTATTCCAAATATTCACGCAGCCCTCCCTGGCGGCGCAGGCAAAAATCACCAGCCAGGCTGAACAGTTTTTTTACATTGGCAAGCTGTTCTTCGCCTCCGGGCTGTGCTGCCAAAACAGCATTAAGGTTCAATACATCAGCAATATGTATTAATAAATCCGTCAGCGGCAAAGCAGATGCTGCATTATAAATATCTTTCAAAACTACGGCACAATATTCAAGCTGCTGTGCTTTGCTTTCACCTAAATAATCCTGCCAGTTGTTATTTTGCAAAAGCTGCCACAGGCTTTCATAAGTATCGCGGTTATCCTGTAATTTAAAAAACAGTTTGGTAATTGTTTCATCATCAACAGCAAAATACGGAGACCGCAGCACACCCGCAAGCTCTAAACTGCGACGGCTGTCAGCACAAAAAGTCAGCAAATTAATAACGTCAATAATCTCCTGACGTTCATAGAAACCTTTGCCATCCACTACCATGCAGGGTATACCAGCACTGTTCAGCGTATTTTCGTAGCAGCTTACGTTAGTCATAGCGCGCAGCAAAATAACAATATCGCTGTAAGGCGTGCCATTATCATGCAGTGTTTTAATCTTCTGCGCTATGGCACAGGCTTCTGCCTGACGCGGTTCTGTCTGTGCTGTTTCGGCATCATGGCTTATCACAAGCAGCTCCGGCAGCAAATCACTGCTGCGGTTGGCTTTTAAGGCTTCAAAAAATACATCTTTACTTTCATCAAGTCCCAACAAATCAGGAAAAGTATTATTGCATAAATCAAGTATTTTATCTACCGTGCGGAAGTTGTCATCCATGGAAATATTAACTCCTCCGCTTGCAGCAATATCCCGCCGCACTCGTGCAAATACATTTACATCCGCTCCACGGAAACGGTAAATTGATTGTTTGGGGTCGCCAACTATAAATAGTTTATTGCCTGTCAGCACATTTTTGTCATCGCCGCAGAGCAGATAAACAATTTCACGCTGGCGTTCATTGGTATCCTGAAACTCATCAACCATAATATAGTTAAAGTTTTGCTGGTATTTATGGCGTATATCAGGCGAATTTGCCAGCAAGTTCAATGCCATGCTTTCCAAATCGTCAAAGCCGATTAAATTCTGTTCAGTTTGCAAGGTTTTAATGTAATCCGTGCAGCCCTGCAAAACCTGCTGCCAGCAGATAACAAGTTCCTGAGCGCGTTTATCAATCACACTCTGGTATAAAGCTTCTAAAACCTTCTGAGCGGCGGCAACAATTACTTTATCTTTGGCGCTTTTAGCCATACTGTCAATATATTTATCAAGCACAGCCCTGTTTTCTTCTGCTGCAAAATCGCGCACAGCATCAACAATAGCCGTTCTGTTTTCCTGTAAATTCAAAAGTTCTGGATAATGATTTTTGCTGCTGGGTTTAACTACCGTGTCAATGCCGGCAATAAGTTCATCAATAAGTTGTACAAGTTCCGTCTGTTTATCATGCACTGTATTTTCGTCAACTTTATACAGCGCAGCCAAATTACCAAAGGCTAAAATTTCATCAGCATGGACGTAAATTGTATATAACTGGTTTTTAAAGCCGTCTATGCCATATGCTCGCGCCAAAGTTTCCACGTCAGCGTTATGTTCTGCCAACTCTTTTTTTATGTAGTTAAAAATACCGGTTTGCAAAAACTCTGTCATATCATTTTCTTCGGCAACATTAAAAGATGGGTCAAGTTCTGTTTCAACAGGACTTTCCTTTAAAATGCCGTTGCAAAAACCATGAATAGTGCTGATACGCGCCTGGTCAAAATTCTGTCGCTGCAGATGCCAGAATTCACGGTTGGCCGTATCTTCTTTTTCCAATTCATACAGGCGTTTGCGGATGCGTTCTTTCATCTCGCCTGCGGCCTTGCGCGTAAAGGTTATGGCCAGTATTTCTTTAGGCATAACAGCCTGCTGCGGATTTTTTATGCCCTGCGCAAGTATGTTGATAAAACGTTCTACCAAAACACGCGTTTTGCCGCTGCCCGCGCCTGCCGATACTGATACATTGCAGTTTAATGTATTGATTGCCGCGGACTGATTTTCAGTAAAATTAAACATCTTCCTCTGCACCTCCCGCAGCTTTAGTTAAATAATGGCGGCAAATATCACATGCCGGACAGTAATCACAGGTTCCTGAAGGAAGCGGTTTAAAATCGCCGCTGCGCATACCGCTGACATAAGTATTAATAAACTGCTTTGTTTCGTTCAAAAATTCGTTATAATCAATTGTTTTTGCTTTGAAAGGAAGTTTAGCTTCACTATTAAAGTAAACATTATTTTCACGCACACTGGTTTTAAAAGTATAATAACCGCCGCCCAATACGCCTGTACTTTGGGCAAGCTTTCCGGCAGCCATTAAGTACAGCGGCATTTGCAAATCAAGCCCCTGTTCTATTTTCTTTGTATTTGGTGTTGCTCCGCTTTTATAATCTGTAACAAAAATGCCATGCTCCCCATTATCTATACGGTCAATGCGTCCCAATAAATTAATCGGTTTACCGTTTTCATCTTCAATGCTTAACGGTAAATCCGTACCGGGCCCGAATGGACGTTCAACCGCTAAAGGTCTGTAGCTGTGCCACTCTTTAGCATATTTATATTCTGCTTTTACAAAATCAAGCAGCCGTTTTAGCAGGTTTTCTTTCTGATAAGTCAATAAAACAGTATCTTTTAATTTGCCGCTATGCTGATATTGAGAGCTCAATTCATCAAAAATCTGCTGCATTTCTTCAAGCAAATCTTCTAAATTATAATCTGCTATTTTTTTATTAAGATAACGTCCAATAAATTCTGCGGCGGCAGCGTGCATTAAATTACCGGAATCCAGCGGCGCTATATTTTCATCAGTTTCGCTGTATTCCTGCTGCTGCCAAAGATATTTAACCATGAATTTAAACGGACATTCGGCGTAATCTTCTAAACGTGTAGAACTGAAATTATTGCCAATATGTTTTTGAAGCTGCCTTAAAAGCCCTTTATCTTTTAATACACCGCTGTAATTATCAAAACAATTCTGGCGCAAATAATCAATATCAGTACGCAGCTGCCAGTTAACAAAACGTTCTGTAAACCAGCTGTTACGGCGGTCAGTTACAGCAAGTTTTTCTGCCAATTCATTAAATGACATAGCTTCATTAGCACTGACTGGTTCACATTTATTTATTTTAAGCGTTCCGTTTGCAAAAGTGTTTTGCAGCATTTCCACATATGGCGATGCCCCGCCCTTATCATCACAATGCCAGCTTACGGTAAGCGTTTGCTGTGCTGAGGCAACGGCAGCGGCAAAAAAATAACGGTCTTCATCCAAACCGGCAATTGTGCCTGGCAGGTCAATTCCAAGCGCTGCCATCATGGAACGTTCATAATCGTTATAAATCCAGTTTTCCGTTTTCAATACGGGGAACTCTCCTTCACGCATTCCCAGCAAAAAAACATGTTTATAGCAAACTCCCTGGATATTGGCGGCTTCTGTAATCAGCACACCACCCATATCTCCTTTTTGCAGCACTAATTCAACTCCCTGTACTGCTTCGTAAAAAATATCGGCAAATTCCTGCACACTGATTTTTTTCTCAAGCATACCGCCTGCGGCATAATCGCTTTGCAAAACATCTAAAATTTCTTTTAACTTGCTTTCTGCCAACAGGTAATTTTTTATAGCGGCATACCCTGCACAGCCATTTTGATATGCCCTGCCAATTATTGATGCAATATTTAATTGTTGCAGCAAATCTAACACGGCTTTGCAGTAATCATTAATTCCTGCAAAAGAAGGTATACTTGCAGCCAGTTCAAGCAAACGCGTAAACTCTGCATTATTTGCTTCGTCAAAAACTTTCTTTCCATCTTCAACAAAAACATTAGAGTTTTGGTAGAATCTATCTGCTTTTAACCGCAGCAATTTTTCCGAATCAAATTTAAACAGCATTTTTACTGCCTGACACTCCAAAATGCGCCATAAATCGGCAACACTGCCAGCAGGAGTGGAAGGAACGGCTTTTTTAAGCAGCAAATATATTAATTCTGTCAGCGGTTCATTATTTAATTTTACTGTTTGCGGCAACGATACCGGTATGCCATATTCATCGCTTAAATTACGCAAACCTGCATAAAAATTAAAATCCCTTAATAAAATAATAATATCATCCGCAGTTATGCCCTGCTGTAAAAGTTTTTTTACCCTGCGCAGCACAGTGCGTATTTCCTGCTCACGGCTGGCCGCTTCTATAAGCAGTATATTATCTCCCGTATATTCAATATTTGTTTCGCTTCCAAGCTGTTCTGCTAAAACCGTTAAACTATCAGCGCGTTCAGGTACAGACAGTTTTAATTTTTCAACAGATAACATACCGCCCAAATCACCGTAAGTATTTTCCGTAGCCGCAAAAATTTCCGGTCGGGTTCCTTCATACATCAACCCCACGTTAATGCCGCAATGCTTTTTCAGTTCATGCAAAAGTTCTGTCTGCAATCCGTCAAAATGGTAAAACTCACTAAAATATAAATGTTTCCATGGCACAACTGGCTTCGTCTGCTGCAATACATAAACAGCCAGGCGGTACAATCCTTCAACGTCAAACCAGTCTTCTTTTTTTAATTTAAGGCAGTAAGCTTTATAAATATCAGCAATTTCGCGGTCTTTTAATCCTAATTTGCCCTGCCTGTCCCAACTTTTCAGTGCTTCATAAATTTCTTCCATTTTAGCGCCGCTGCGCGATAATTGCCCTATTAAACTTGTAACGGCTTTAACAAAGCCCTTTTTTTCAATAAGAACGTTAAAATAATCAAGATTGTTATTTGCAGCATAATTTTGCAGCAGTTCCTCAACAATAAGTTCCTGCGTACGGCGTGATATGCGTTTTAAATTTGTATAACCATTAGCGTTCAGCAAACCGCTCGCCACATCGTCAAAATTTTTAACGCGTACAGCACCTTCTGCGTAAGCACGGCTTTGCAGTACGCCGCTTGGCAAAACCAAAAGGGAATTTTCCCATCCTTGTTTTTCTATTTCTTTAATAAAAAACTGCCTGGCACTGCTGCCTAAAGGCACACAATATAATTTATTCATAGTTTTGCTCCATCAAAGTTTTTCTTATATTTTAACATAAATATAGCAAAACCCAAAATTACTTCCTTTTAATAGCGTATACTATTCATTGTTTAACATAACATTTAATGTTAACTTTTGGTTAAATTTTGTAAGTTTTAGTTTACAATTTTATAAAATAGGTTTATCCTATATAAGAATTTAAAATCTTTATTTCAAGGAGGAATTTTTTATGTCTGGTTTAGGTTTAATGATAGCTTTTGTTATAGCTATCATCGTCATGATTGTCGCTATCTCCAAGTATAAGATTCATCCGTTCCTCTCCATTATGACGGTTTCTCTTATTCTTGGTCTTGTTGCCGGTATTCCCCTGGTTGATACCAAAGTGGATGGCAAAACTGTGCAGGGCATTGCCACTGTAATCGGTTCCGGTTTTTCCGGCACGTTTACAAGTATCGGCATTGTTATTATCTTAGGCGCTCTTATCGGCGGCATTTTGGAAATTACCGGTGCTGCTTTTAAACTTGCTGACCTTATTATTAAACTGGTCGGCAAAAAGAATCCGGAACTTGCCATCGAACTTATGGGCTGGGTTGTTTCCATTCCTGTTTTCTGCGATTCCGGTTTCGTTATTTTAAACCCTATCCGCAAAGCGTTGGTTAAACGCACCCTTGTTCCGAGCGTAGGCATGTCGGTAGCATTAAGCGCAGGCCTGTATATTTCCCACGTATTTATTCCGCCTACACCGGGCCCGATTGCCGCAGCCAATACTTTAGGCGTTGGCAATAACCTGCTGCTTGTTATTGCCATGGGCATGGTTGTTTCCATTTTCCCGCTTATTGCCGGTTACGGTTATGTTAAGTATATCGGCCCTAAAGTAAAAACTCCCGAAGATATAAACAACGGAGAAGTTGTAAAAACTTACGAAGAAATCATGGCTGCCCACAAAAATATTCCTGGCGCATTCATGTCCCTTGCCCCGATTGTTATCCCTATTTTACTCATGGCTTTGGGTTCTATTTCCAACATGGCTAAATGGAGCGGTTTCTTCGGTGAAATTTGTGTATTCCTCGGTACTCCTGTTATCGCACTTGCTGTTGGCGTTATCTTTGCAGTTGCACAGCTTATCAGTTCCGGCAAAACCGGTGAATTTTATGAACTGACTAACGAAACACTGAAAGTAAGCGGTCCGATTTTGTTTGTTACCGCAGCAGGCGGCGTACTCGGCAAAGTAATTGCTGTCAGCGGCATGGTTCAGTACATCACTGCTAATGCTGGTATTTTGGAAACTATCGGCATTTTCTTCCCGTTCATTCTTTCTGCAATACTCAAAACAGCACAAGGCTCTTCTACCGTTGCCCTTACTACTACCGCAGGCATTGTTGCTCCGCTTCTTGGCGTGCTTGGTCTTGATACTCCGATGCTCACCACCCTTACCGTTATGGCTATCGGCGCAGGCGCAATGGTTGTATCCCACGCGAACGATTCTTACTTCTGGGTTGTTACCAACTTTGGCGAAATGACTCCCGACCAGGGCTACAAAACCCAAACCGTCTGCACCTTCATTCTTGGTGTTGCCTCCATGGCAGAAATCTGGCTGCTCTCCCTTATTCTCAGATAACAGGAGCAAATTATCATGCATAAAATTCTCTTAATTCCCGATTCTTTTAAAGGAACAATGTCATCAGCGGAAATCTGCTCCATTATGGCAGAAGCCATCCGCAACCATTATCCGGAAGCGGAAGTTATCAGCATACCGGTTGCCGATGGCGGCGAAGGCAGCGTTGATGCTTTTTTAGAAGCTCTTGGCGGTGAAAAAGTAACCGTTAAAGCACAAAATCCTTACGGACAAGAAATTGATTCTTTTTACGGCATTTTACCGGACGGAACGGCTGTAATTGAAATGGCTGCCGCTGCCGGGCTGCCGCTTGTTGGCGATAACAAACATGCCGAAAAAACTACAACTTACGGCGTTGGACAGCTTATCAAAGATGCCCTGCACAACAAATGCAAAAAACTTATTATCGGCCTTGGCGGAAGTGCCACCAACGAAGGCGGCTGCGGTGCTGCTGCTGCGCTTGGCGTGCGTTTTATTAACAGCAGCCGTGAAAGTTTTGTACCTGTTGGTGAAACATTAAAAGACATTGCTTCTATTGATGTTACAGGACTTGACCCATTGCTGCGTGATGTTCCAGTAATTACCATGTGCGATATTGATAACCCGCTTTGCGGACCACATGGTGCTTCTGCAGTGTTCGGCCCGCAAAAAGGCGCTGACGAAGACTGCATTAAAATGCTGGATAACGGTTTGCGGCATATGGCTGAAATCATTAGGCGCGACCTTAATAAAGACGTGCTGGAACTTCCAGGCAGCGGCGCAGCCGGCGGCATGGGCGGCGGCATGGCGGCATTTTTCAACAGCACCTTGCAGCCCGGCATTGAAACGGTGCTTGATACAGTACATTTTAACAATCTTTTGCAAGGCGCTGACCTTATTATATCCGGTGAGGGCAAAATAGATACCCAGTCACTGCGCGGTAAAGTTGTTATCGGCGTAGCACGCCGCGCCAAACAATCAGCAGTTCCGCTTATCGCAGTAGTCGGCGATATCGGAAATGATATTCAAAAGGCGTATGATGAAGGCGTAACCGGCATTTTCAGTATTAACCGTGTTGCGCTTCCTTACGAACAGCTTAAACTGCGCGCCAAAGATGATTTACGCCTTACTGTTGATAACATAATGTATTTTTTAAAACATCTGCGTTAAAACCAGATATAAAAATTAATCCTGCTCAGCAAGCTGCCGGGCAGGATTTTTTATTTATAAAATATTTAATTAATCTTCGTAACGGTCGTCATCCCATGGGTCATCGTCTTCATGTTCATAGCGGTCATCGTCCCAACGGTCGTCATCTTCATGTTCGTAGCGGTCATCATCCCATCTGTCATCGTCTTCGTGTTCATAACGGTCGTCGTCCCATCTGTCATCATCATCATGTCTGTCACGCCAGCGACGGTCATCTCTATCCCAACGGTCATCACGGTCATGACCGCGGCGTCCATTATCATGGCGCCATTTATCATCATTGCCACGGCCCCTGTCATGGTCAAACGGGCTGTTTTTTCCACCCGCAGCACGTAAAATATCACTTACAACACCATAATTTACTTTTTCAGTTACGATTGTTCCGGGATACTGTTCAAAAGACATTGCATCTTTTTCTATAAAATTATTTTCTGCAGCTGATGCATAAAGCGGCATAGCCGTTAATAATGCTGTCATTAAAACCTTTTTTAACATTATCCGTCACCCTTTCTTAACTGCGCTACTATCTTAATTTAATTATACAAAAACAAAATACTTTAAAGCAATATCTAATAAAAATTTTACATTAACTTCATTAAATTAACACAATTACATTGAGATAAAATTTTTAATAGTTCTTTTACAATAAATTTTACTTTAAAATATCATAAAATATACAACAACACTCCAAAAGCTGAATTAGCTTCGGAGTGTTGTTAATTTCTATTATATTAAATTATAATTCTTCTTTTTTGGCGATAATTGCTTCACAAGCAGCACAAGCTGGACAATCGCAATATAATGCTCCCTGGGCCTTAATTTCTTCGGCATGGGCTTTTACGTTTTTTGCCATTTCCGCGCCGAAAACTTTTGCGCCGGATTCACTGCCTGCAAAAGCAATTAAAGTATCTATTGGCATAATATCAGCTTCAACTTCTGCCATCAGTTTTTTAGTAGCTTCCGCTTCTTTATCAGTGCTGGCAGCATCAAGCCATTCGCGGCAAACGGCTTTTGCCTCCGCGCAACAGGTTGGGGCTTCCATTAATTCTGTTACCTTTTCAATCATATAAGCTGTTAATTCTTTAGTCATTTTTATCATCCTTTCCTATAAATTACTCAACCATCGTGCCATCAGGCAATATAATATCTCCGTCGCCGCTGGCATCAAAAAAGCCAACGCCATGCTTTTGCGCAAGACTGCGTACTTTTTCGTACGCTTCATCAGCGAGCGACCAGCTAAAAGCAGCATAAATAACATTATAGCCAATGCTGTAATCAGTTAAATGCTCTTCTAAATTTTCATCATTTTCAATAGCTTCTTCATCCGGTGCAAATTCTCCGTTCATTGGCGGAAAAGTATCTTTCATTTCCATGAACCATTTTTGCAAAGCCGAAGAAGTTACACCGACAGTTTCATAATCATGTTCTTCAGCCCATTCAGTTTGCCTGTCATACCAATCCATAAATTCTTTTTTTGTTTTGGGCGCTTTGGTTATTTCAAAAACCATTAAATCATAACTCATAAATCACCCCTCCTTACCAATCGCGTTCGCGGATAGCTTCTTCTTCATCAATGGGAATATTAAACCAGTTTAAAACATAGTATACCGTTTCACCAATGCAATCTCTGGCAACAGTTTCAATTTCGCTGTCATTAGCATCAAATTCATCTTGCAAATCGTTAATGGCGCATGTCATTTCATCAAGTTTTTCCTGAATAATTTCAACGTCATTTTCTCCGCTTTCCAGTAATTCTATTACTTTTTGTATTTCTGTCTTTACTTTATCAACTAAAAAAGCAGGGTAATATTCATCATTATACATTTCTTTCAAAAGAACATAATTGGGGTCAAATTTTTTCATGGCAACCATCCTTTATAAATCAATACTCAACTTTAAGAGTCATGCCCGGCAAAGAAACGCCTTCACTGTACGTTATTGCGTGTTTATCTTCAGCGCTGAAACCTATTGTTTCTCCGTCTTTAAGGGTTACATCATAGGCAAGTACATAACCTGCAAGGCTGTAAATAAAATCGCGTAAATCGTTAGGGTCTGCATCGGCATCTAAAACTTCCATTTCGTCTTTGCCAAATTCCACCATGCCGTAGGTATACCCGCAAAAACCTTTCTCGCTGCGGTAAAGGCCAATCCAAATCCAGTTATAAATAGGCAGTTCGCCTTCTTTCATTATGTTGGCAAATTTTGCATAAAACCATGGAGCAAACACAACACCGCTGGTATATACGCCTAAAGCTCCTGACTGGGCGCAGCAGCAGGCTAAAATTTTGGTAAAGAGTTTCCCACGTTCCAGTAAATTTTCTTCTTTACCGATAATTGCCACCATAATATGTGCTTTATGCGCTCTTGCTGCGTCTACAGCTTCCGGCCACATATAGTTATTTTCGGCATTGGCTTCGGCTTCTCCATCAGGTATAGGTGCCGGCATTAAACTTACAGCAGCAATCATATTGCCAACATCAAATACCAACGAATCTTCTCTTTTATCTTCGTTATCCTCAACAGCTTCAATTCCCCATTCTTCTTTCAAATCATTAATAATCTGTTCTTTATTCCATTTAGCTTCTGCCATCAGCACAAAGCCAGCAAAACTGCCTGCCCTGTTTTTGCGTTCTTCAATCTGTTTTGCCTGTTCCATCCAATAATTACGTACCAACTCTACCATTGCTGTAGCTTTTTCAACGGCAGTTTCTTCTTCATAAGGTTCCATTTCACTGAATACATGCCCGCAATGTTCAAGCCCATCATCTTCATAACCGCCGCATACGCCAAGCAGCCACACTCCATCAGCTTCCGGCTGATATTTAAAGAGATAATATAACATATCGTGCAATTCAAAGGTGCCTGCACATTCGATTACAGCAGGTTCATGACCAAGTTCCTGCGGATGAGCCAGCCATTCTGCCATTGCTTCTTTTGCTGCCTGCATTTGTTTCATGTTCATAATTATTCCTCCTCATCTTCATCACTGTAATCGCGTTCTATATCGATAAACTGAATTATAAGCTGGCAAACTGCGTCATTTTCATCAAAGCCCCAATAAACAGGATATGTGCCGTCCCCAAAACCGGCCTGGAAAAACGGAACGTGATAATCCGTACCGGGAGCCTGCCAGTTAATCCAATCTCCGCCATCACGCTGATACTGCGGATTTTGTTTATAACTTTCTTTAAACAAGTCATAAAAATAATCGTTATAAATTTCGCCGTCCGGATTTTCCTTTTCCCATTTTTCACGCCATTCACAAATAATTTTATTTGTTTCGGCATCGCAGATACATCCCAAACCGGCATCTACATTAAAGCCAAAATATTCTCCTTCTTCAAAGTTCTCTAAATCTTCACTGCCAATAAGCGCCTCGTAAAATTTCACAGCGCGTTTTTGGTTAAAACGCAGGCGCACAGCAGCATAACGCGCGCAATCACCATCATACGGTTTAACAACGCAAACTTCTGTTTGGTAACTTCCGGCAGGAGCCTGCACTAAATACGGAATACAGTTTTTATCAAGGTAAACCAATGGGTCTGCAACTATTACTTTGCCGCTCGGCAAATCGCATAAGCCAATATTCATTACATCCAAAGCCATTCCGGCAATTTCTTTTTCTTCAAAATATTTATTAAAATCAACCATACTTTTAGTTAATTCTTTTTTCTGTGTATATAAATCAAGCCATTCCTTTGCAGGTTCCATAAAATCACTCCTTATCTTACGGAAATATAAAAATTTCTTAACATTTTTCTATTCTTTATTTGGATATTTTCAGTGTTTAGCTTTATATTTTATACAGCTTTTTTAAACAATAATTATTAAGCCAAGCGCACTAAAAATCAAACGGTACATGCCGTTACTTAAAAGATGTGCATCAGGTTTACAGGCAAGGTCGTAAAGCCAGTACCAGTTTTGTACAATCTCTGCAACAAACATCAGTTCCGTTAAAATCGTTATATAATCGTTGTATTCAGCTATAAATGCCGATAATTTTGCTTAGTACATGATTATTACCCTTCATCTTCCATATCCATTTTATACAGTTTGCCATCAGCACCGCGTTCAAACGCAGTATCAAACGGGCTTTTTAAAATTTTTAAAATTTCAGGGCATAAATTACATAATGTATTTAAATCATAAACTTTGTAGTGGTCTTCTTCATCACTATAAACTTCATCTTCATCGCCGGCTTCAAAGCGCCAGCCGCTGTCCCATCCGGTATCATCACTGTCTGGTTCTTCGCGGCAGCAAAAACCTACTTCACAGCCGTCCATTATAATTCGGTCGCTGGCCAAACAGTGGCGTGCGCCCTGCCAGCTGCTTAAAAGCTGTTTAAATTTAGTTTCATCAAAAGCCTGTGTATTGGCATTTTTATCAGCTTCGCCCAAATTCATAAATTCTTCAAAGCGGGCATTAATAATTTTTTCAACAGCTTTGTAATAATCTTCGCCCCAAGGCAAATGCAGGTAAGCTGTTTTTTCATCACAGGACGTCTGCTCTTTAAAATATTCCGCTGCGTATGCTTTTAAATCCTTTAAATAAGCATACGGCATGCTGCGGTTGCCGGTATTATACCAATTGGCAAACATTACACCAGTGCGGTTGTAATCTATTATCATCAGCCTGCCGCCAAGTTCATCACGAACAAAAGAACGCAGGTCTGTTACAGTGCCGTTTTGCACTGAACTAACTATATTTCCGTACTGCTGCAAAAATACATCGCCCATTAAATTATGGTTTATACACCAGCGTAAATATGCCGCCATGTGGTTATATGCGGCAAGTTCTTCCACCGGCAGATTATGTTCATGTATCAATTTTATATGCTCTGCCGCATTATCCATTTCACGGTCGTCATAATTCAGTGTTTCCGCATCGGTAATAGCGTTTAAGCGTACCGGATTAATAACCTCCAATATTTCATCCGGACATTTTTGCAGAAGTTTATCCACGCTGTTTTCAATTTTATAAGTAAGTTCTTCTCTGTAAAGTGGTATTGCCTGATAAAAATTAACCACTTCACCGTTCGGCAGACGGCATTCATAGCTCGGTTCGCCAAAAACACCCGGGCTTAATGTAATAGCTGTGCACAATTTGGTACTTTCATCAAAACTTTCAATATCGTCAAATTCCATCGTGCTGCCCCAGCAAAAATATAAATCATTATTAAGCGGGCTGCGTGCCATATATTTCAGCAGGCGTATAGGCCAGTACCATTTTTCTTCTTTCAGTGATTCCCTATCCAAATGCCAATCTGACGGCAAGTTTACTAAAAGTTCTGCACGTTTTAAATCTTCATATTCTTTATCTTCCGGCACCGGCATTTTAAATGCGCCCATGCCCATTGTTACCAGTGTATAATATTCATGTTCCTTTCTCGGCGGAATAACGCAAATATCTATATGAATATCCGGCGATACCAGTTCGTGCATTACATTATCATATTTGCCAAAATATTTTTCAATATGTTCGCCGACAGCTTTCATTTCCTCAAAATCATATACTATCGGTTCTTTATAATTTTCTTCCACATATTCTTCTATAGTTTTTATTAAATGCGGCGCATCTTCGTCATCAGGGTTCAATTCCTGCCATTTGCGCGCATGAGCCAGCGCTTCAAGTTCCCTGCCGCTCATCATCCATAAGGCATAAGCCATACGGCAGTTCCAGTACCAGTCATCCATGCCCTGTAAACGCACGCTTTCAAAAATATTAACGGCTTTTTCCATTAAAAATATATCTACGCCATCAGATTCAGCTTTTTCTTTATGGTCTCCAAGTACGCCTAAATTGCTGTATGCCCTGCCTAAAAGCACTGTCAGTTCATAACCGCGTTCGGCTTCCGGTACTTCTTCAATGAGTTCAATGCATTTGCTGTATTCATCGGCATCATTTAATTCGTTTATCTTTTTTATCAAATCCTGCATCATAGCAACTCCCCCTTTTGCTCCTGAAAAATGCAAAAAAACGCTTCAATACCTGTTTAATGCAGATACCAAAGCGCTTTTGTTTTTAATTTGTTTTTTTCAGCATAACAAAGTCCGGGCACTACTTTACACATAGCACCGTTTGCTCGTTTTCATCATGGTAGCCAAACTCAACATTTTAGTCAACCCCTTGTTATGCTTTATTTAATTATACTAAATTTTTTAAGCTTTAACAATGCTTCAGCTTATTTTGGCAAAGTAGTATTTAACCGCTGCCGCCTGCGCAGCCAAAAGAATTGCCAAAAGGTAAAATACTTGTGTAATGCCAAATCCATGTGCTACAAATCCTAAAACGGCAGGGCCCAAAATTACGCCGGTATAACCCATGCTTGTTATAGCTGTAACAGCGGCATTAATGGGCATTACCGTTTGATATTTTGTTAGTGAATATATTGTAGGTACGATGTTTGCAAGCCCGAGGCCCATCAGTACAAAACCGAACTGTATAGCGTAAAAATTTTCTAAAAAAATTACGCTTAAAAATCCCACTACGCCAATAACGCTGCCCAAAATAAGCGTTTTTTCTTCGCCAAGAAGAACAACAATTTTGTCGCCAATAAGACGCATAACAAGCATTGCTACCGAAAATACTGCATAACCAACACCGGCAAGCGAAAGCTCCGTATTTTTAACTTCCGTCAGCAGCACACCGCTCCAATCCATAACAGCGCCTTCCCCCAAAAAGGTTATGCACGCCAAAGCACCGAAAAACATAACTATGCCTTTAGGAATTGCGATTGGCTTTTCATTGCCTGCTCCTTTAAAGTTTAAGAAATAACGGCTGTACATAAGCGTGCATATTAACACTACTGCCGTGTGAACAGCAGCTATAAGCGTTATGCCAAGCCCTGCTTTTGCCAGAAGGCTGAACAGCCCGGCGCCCGCAAAACAGCCTACGCTCCATAATGCATGCATACCGCTCATCATGCGTTTTTTGCTGGCGTTTTCTACAATAACTGCATTAAGGTTCATATTTACATCAATGCAGCCCATTGCTGCGCCAAATACTGCCAAAAAAATTAAAAAACCCCAAATGCTATCCAAAAGCGAAAGCACTATCAAATCAAACGCCATAATAGTTATGGCTACACGAAGAACTTTTTTACAGCCATAACTGCGGCTCAGCATTCCGGCAATCGGCATAAAAATAAACGCACTTATGCCGATACTCAGCAGCAAAATACCTAAAACATCGGCGCCAATCTGCAATTTTTCTTTGACGGCAGGAATCATCGGTGCCCAGGTGGAAACTGCAAAACCCGATATAAAAAATGCCATGCGGGCAGCCATCTGCTCATTTTTGCCTACTTTGAAATTTGATAAATACTCATCTACCAGACCCATAAATTAACCTCTTTTACGGTTTGCAAATGCCGCATGGTTTATAATCTTTGCTGATAAGTTCGTTGCGGCTTCCTTTAAAATTCTCTTTATTTTTGGCGTTTATATCCTTAACGCCTCTGCAATCAGGATTATGGAATTTTTTGCTTTTGGTGTTCAGCACATAATTTTTAACTGCAAATTCATCGGCAGCGGGGCATATTTCCGTTTTACTGCTATTTCCGGCAAGTTTGCTTTTGCCTGTAGTATAGTCAATTTCTACACCCGGCTGTACATTATAGCAGTAAACATTAAAGCTAATGCCTTCGCCTTTATCTTCAACAGAAAATGCCTCCATCTGTACGCCGCTTGCTACAAGGTTACTGCCCTTAAATACCGGCGTTACGCGGTACAAAACATGGTTGCCTGTTTCTTTTACATAGTCGGCTATCATGTTCTCAAACGGCAGCATGCCGTCTACATTCATATAGCGTGTGCCTGTGATTAAATTGCGTTCATTGGCATTTTCAGCCGTCAGTTGAAAGCCTATTAAATGGCAGCGGTTATAGAGCGATTTGCCATCCACGCAATCATACTTGGCCTGCACCCAGCCGCTGGGCTTCACACTGCTGATACTGCCTCTGTCTTCCTTCGGCATGGTATCGCGGCTTACATTTGCAAAAGCAACGCCGCAGCGTTTTAGTTTATCAAGCGGACTGTATTTTTCAAAACTTTTAGTAGTTAAATCTTTCTCACTAAAACCAGGCACATTGCCGTTTATTTCAACATACGGCGTGCCGCTGTATGCCGGTATGCTGCCCAAATCGCTTGCAGAAGCAGCATTTGTACTTACCGCAGGCTTTGTATCAGCTGCTGCAGCATCATTTTTTTGTCCGCAGCCACCAAGTACAACACTTACTGCCAATAACAAAGAACATATTAAAGCAAGTATCTTTCTCATTTTATGTAAATCTCCTCTGTAATTTTTTCATGAGATGAACCGGCAAAATCACTGCTTTGTTCAAGCTTCCAATTACTTAAATCTATGTCAAAATATAAATCTGCCGGATAAACTCTGTTCCATTTATATAAAATTATTTTTTTAAAATCTTTTTCTTATTCAGATATTCTTATATTCTCGGCAAAACAATAATCATCACCAGCAGCTTTGGCCATAAAATCTTCGTCAACAGTTATTCCTTCAGCGGCAATATCAAATTGTTTGCGGCTGTAAGCATTCATCCACAGCTTTTTACTGGCACATAAGTTTAAAATACGGCTGCGCAGAACTTTATCCATGCTCTGGCGCCGTTTATTAAACAACATGCCCATTTTATCATCAACACAGGCAATCAAAATCAATGTATTTACCTCCGTTTTTATAAAATTGCAACAGAATCATCATACCATTATAAAAATCGCTTTGCAAGCATACATTTTAAAATGTTAAAACACCTCTTTACAAAATGCCAATAAGCACTCTGCAAAGAGGTGTTTAAGTTTAAATGTTAAATTTTAAAAGCGTAATTGTAAATTAGTAGTTTACTTTGCGCAGTTCAAAATAAGCTTTCGGATGGTCGCAAACCGGGCAAATTTCAGGAGCCTGTTCAGCAATTACAATATGGCCGCAGTTGCCGCAAATCCAAACCTGTTTTTCTTCACGTTTAAATACGCGGTCATTTTCAATGTTGGCAACAAGAGCATTGTAACGTTCTTCGTGTTCTTTTTCAATTTCGCCAACTTTTTCAAACAAAGTTGCAATGTAATCAAAACCTTCTTCTTTAGCAACTTTGGCAAATTCAGCATACATTTCGGTCCATTCATAGTTTTCGCCTGCTGCTGCGTCTTTAAGGTTGGTTAAAGTATCGGGCAGGCTGCTGTGTGCCACACCACCGCTGGTTAAAAGTTTAAACCAGATTTTAGCATGTTCTTTTTCATTGCCGGCAGTTTCTTCAAAAATATTGGCAATTTGGTTATAGCCTTCTTTTTTAGCTACACCTGCATAATAGGTGTATTTGTTTCTTGCCTGAGATTCACCTGCAAAAGCGGTCTGCAAATTGGCTTCGGTTCTGCTGCCTTTAAATTCCATGTTTCATTCCTCCATAAAATAAATTTTTATTTGTGCTGCTGCACTTATTGTGCGTCCTTAGCCGCAAGTTTCTGGCATTCGGGGCACAATCCATTAAAGACTATATCATGATTCTGCATTTTAAAGCCGGTTACTGCTGCAACCTTTTCATCAAGGTCTTCCATATAATCCATATTTTCAACATTCATAAATTTACCGCAGCCGGTGCATTTTATATGATAATGTTTGGTCAGCATATGGTCAAACCTGTCTGCGCCGCTGGGTACGGAAACCTTATTTAACAGCCCGCTTTCAACAAGCGAGTTAAGGTTGCGGTATACAGTGCCCTTGCTGATATCGGGATACTCCATAGTAATGCGCTCATAAACCTCATCAGCCGTAGGATGGTCCGCAAGGAAGCGTACTGCCGCAATAACAAGCTGTCTTTGAATAGTATTGCGTTTCATTCTGTCTCTCCCTTCTAACAAAACTTATTCTCAATTACAATTATATACCCAAAAGCAATCTTGTCAAGTAACTTCACCGTTTTTTCACTGCAAGGTTATTTTTAAGATAAAAACTACTTTTTTTCTGCCCCATTCACTAAAATGCTGATTCTCTTTCTTACCATACTTTTAATAAATAATATTTTTTATTATCCTTTATCTTTTCAACAACCTTATTTCCTTCTGTTTCATTAGCTTTATCTTTTTCAATATTTAATTTAAATATGTATTTAACATTATAACATTTTACGATAGTTTCTTTAATTCTATTATAAAAATGTGTTACAATACGAAAAGTTAAAGGAT
>CAJLLL010000012.1 GCA_905207485.1 uncultured Phascolarctobacterium sp. | reverse complement strand
TATTTTCAGATTATATGAAAGTAATATTTTTATTACAATATAAAACCTTATTAAACTGCTTAAATTTATTTAAACAACATTTACAATTATTTAAACTGATAGCCTTAAGTGTAAATATCAGCCCTTGTATAAAGAGATATAATATGCTAAAATTAAAATAAATATAAATTAATTCAAAGTAAAAATAAAGTATAAAAGTTAAACAGGAGGCGTTTATCATGAAGAAAAGCAAGAAAATGGCAATAATGCTTGCAGTTTCGGCAACATTTTTAGGTGTATTGAGTTCCCCCCCGAGCGGACTTTCGCGGCGGAATATGTAATTGATACGCAGGAAAAATTTGATGCGTTGACAACTAATTCTGATTGGACGAGTAATTTTGATGATATAACCCAAAAAAGAACTAATATTTATCTCGCAGATTCTGTTTCTGGAAATACCATTAAATATGAGGGGATAACATCAAACATAAGCCTGCTTGGTGGACGGTCTAATAACAGTCATACTAATAATAATACCATTATTTTAATAGAATGTAATGTTGATACGTCTGAAATTAAAAGTGGAGAAGACCATATTATAGGAGGATATGCAAGTAATAGTAATAATAATGTCAATGATAATAATGCCAATAATAATACAGTAATTTTAAAAGACAGTAAAATAAGTGCCAATATTTTTGGCGGCGATTCGCACCTTGGAAATGCTTGCAACAATTTAGTTGTTATTGATAATACAAAAATAGGTCATAATGGTAAAACTTATAGTATTTATGGAGGTTTTGCTTATGTGCCTAGTAGTAGCACTTCTAAAGAAAGTAGTGGCGTAGCTAATAATAATACCATAATTATTAAAAACAATTCTAACTTGGAGAATGCACGGCTTTATGGAGGCTATCTTACTGTAACAAATGAATCCGGTACAGTGGATAATCCGTATAAAGAAGAAGATTTTAAAAAAGAAAATAATACCCTCATTTTAGATGATTGGAGTGGCAGCATTGAAGCTGTAAGAAGTGTTGATAATATTAATTTTAAAAATGTAAATCTTTCAGATTTCATTGCAAAATCAGATAAAGAAGCAGATAAGGCTATTTTATCAATAACCGGAAAAGATAAAAATAAAGATTCTTTTAAAAATATAATTGGTACAGATGGGAAGGAAATTATTGGAGAAGATGGCACTTCAAGTAAAGATATCAACATCGGTTTAAGTTTTGAAGGCGGGCAGGATATTAACGCAGGTGAAACAATACGCCTTGTACAAATGAATGAAGCAGGCGATGCAATAGTCGATGAAAACAAAGGCGATAAAATTAAACTTGCTAACGGCGGCGTATCTTACGCAGGTGTAGCACAAGTAGTTAAAGGCGAATTGAAATTTGATGAAACTAATAATAAATACGTTGATTATACCGTTAAATCTGTTGAACTTAACGACCAGGCAAATGTAGTCAACGAAGGGCGTGCGGCTGCGGCAGCATTTTTGTGGCAGGGCGATGAACTTATCAGCGAAGCCTTGGGACAGCTTAATGTTGAAGACAAATACGGCTTTGAAACTTTTGCCATGGTTTACGGCAATGACAGCCGTTATGGCGGCACTGCCCATGATTTAAGCATTAACGGCTGGAGCGGGCTGGTTGGCGTAGGCAGCAACAACAAAACAAAAGCAGGCGACCTTGCCTGGGCAGTTTACTTTGAAAACGGCTACGGCAATTATGACGTAACCACATCTATGAATGGCATTAGCCTTGACGGTGATGGCAGCGCAGTTTACAACGGCGGCGGCATTGCGGCACGCTTAACCGGCGATAACGGCGTATACGGAGAAGCATCCCTGCGCGCAGGCCTGCTTAAAAACGACCTTGACCACGGCTTGCAGAATCAGAATCATGAAGCCTTTGGCTATGAAAGCGAAAGCAACTACTTTGGCTATCACCTTGGTATAGGCAAAATATTTAAACTTGAAGACGGCGCAAGCGTAGATACTTACGCTAAATACTATCACAGCACTGTTAATGATGACAGCTTTACTATTGACGGTGACGAATTTGAACTTGGCGATATTGACAGCGACCGTCTGCGTGTAGGCATCCGTTATAATCAGGGCATGGACAGGAAATTTAACGTATACTACGGCGCAGCATGGGAATATGAATTTAACGGCGACAGCAACGGTTACGCACAGGGACACAAACTGGAAGAAACCTCGCTGAAAGGCAGCACTGTAATAGGTGAACTGGGCGTAGTAATTCAGCCGGATAATTCGCCCTGGAGTTTTGATGCCAAAGTAAAAGGCTATGGCGGCCAGCGTGATGGTTACAGCGGCAGCATTCTGGCGACTTACCACTTTTAAGTAATGGAAAACTAATTAAAAGTGGTGATGAAATGGAAAAACTACCATATAACGAAATTGTATTTAAACGAGTGGCCGGTGACTGCGAGGCAGAATTTTATAATTATATGCCTCGCAGCAGTACCGGCATGCCGAAATGGGAAATAAAAGCACGGTATAAAGATGAAATATCGAAAGTAGTGATATTACAGGATTGCGGTTTTAATATTACTGGCAGAATTATAGAGATACCGGTCTTTAATACACGTGCGGAACGTAATGAGGTTATTCGCGGTCTTTATTATAAAGAAGGACTATCACAGGTATTTTTAGGTGAGTTGTTCAGGCTATCACAACCGGCGATATCGGTAATAATTAATAAAACCGAAAATACTGCCTCAGTAAAGGCATAGCTTATTAATATGTTGAAAAGAATAATGCTTTCTGGAAGAAACCTCGCTGAAAGGCAGCACCGTAATAGGTGAACTGGGCGTAGTAATTCAGCCGGATAATTCGCCCTGGAGTTTTGATGCCAAGCTGAAAGGCTATGGCGGCCAACGTGATGGTTACAGCGGCAGCATTCTGGCGACTTACCACTTTTAATTAAATAAATGTTTGCGGGGCAGGGTGACCTGCCCTGTTTTTTTGCACAAAAAAGCCCATGCACAAGTACGCAGAGGCGTAAAACTTAGCAATTATATAAAACAAGCATAAAAAAATTATTGCCAGGGAAATTTTGAGCAAAGAAAAACCGCGTTAAACAAATTTGCTTAACGCGGTAAGGGTCATTTTTCCTTTAAAATTTTTTGCAGTTCTTCTTCGGTAATGGTTTCTTCGGTATAAATTTTAACGCCATGCTGTAATAAAAGCGCTGCGGCTACGCCGTTGCCGGGTCGCGTTGTGCCGCTGAAAGTTCCGTCGTAAATAGTGCCGCAGCCGCAGGATGGGCTGCGTGCTTTTAAAATAGCATAATCGGCCTTGTATTTTTGCGCTGCGGCAAGCGTTTTATGTGCGCCGCCGATAAATTCTGCGGTTACGTCTTTGCCTTCTTTGTCCAAAACACGGCAGGTTCCGTTTAAAACATCTTCACCACTGCCGTTTTGTATTTCTACCGGCGGGCGCGGTATGGGCAGGCAGGCCAAACATTCCGGGCAAATGGCGGCAAAATCTTTGGTGTTGTAATGTTCTGCCAGGCACTGGCATAAATTATTGCCGCCGCTGTATTTTACGTTGCGCCCCAACAGGCAGGCGCTTATTAAAATCATAATTCGTTCCCCCTTTTAAACAGGCTGCCGCTGTTTAAAATTACAATGGCAGCTAAAATAAAAAACAAACCTGCTGCCTTGGCAGATGTAAAACTTTCACCAAGTGCGGTCAAACCAATCAGGCAGCCCACAACAGGCTCTAACATGGCCAGAATGCTTGCATGTCCTGCATCAACATATTTTAAGCCATAGGTATACAGCAAATAGGGCATAACCGTACATAAAATGCTGATGCCTGCCGCGGCCAAAGCGGTATCTGGTATATAAATAAAACAGCTCAGCATTACGTCCGGCTGGCAAAAAGGCAAAAGCGGCAGTGATGCGAGATAAAACGTCCAGACGGAAATGGTTGCTGAATTATATTTTTTGAGGGCAAATTTGCTGAAAATGCTGTACAGCGCATAGCCGAAACCGGATAATATGCCGGTAAGAAAGGCTTCCGGCGGGCATTGCCAGCCGCCGCTCAACACGCCGGATAAAAACAGGCAGCCTAAAATGGTAGAAGCTAACGCAAGCAGTTTGCCTTTAGTAAGCCGTTCTTTAAACAGCAGGACGGAAAGCAGCATTACAAAAGCCGGAGCAGTATATAAAAGCATAACCGCTACCGACAGGCTGCTGAAGGTAAAAGTCAGCAGGTAAAACAGGTTAAAAAACAGCACGCTGAAAATACCTGTGCCGATAAACATCCAAATATCCCGCGGGCTTATTTTTAAAAGCTGCGGTGAACGCATAAGAAGCAGCGCCGTCATAAAAACGGCGCCGGCAATTGTACGCACGGCCGTAACCTGCACAGGCGAAAAGCCGTAAAACATTAAAACGTATGAGAACCAGCCGATAAAGCCCCATAAGCAGGCTGCTGCCATAATGGCAAGAATGGGGCGTGTTTTGCCGCTCAAACTATTTTCCTTCTTCCGTGGTATATTGATTAATCAGTGCGAAAATCTTTTTCTGCTTATGTTTGCCGCTGGGGGCGGAGGTAAAGCCGCGTCCGAATACATCGCTTGCCTCGGTGATAATCATAAATGCGCCGGGGTCTTTTTTGCGTACAATCTGGCGGATGCGAGCAACCTGCGTAAGTTTGGCAACTACAAACAGCACTTTGCGCTGCTGGTGGGTGTAGGCGCCTTCGCCGTACAGATAAGTAACGCCGCGGCCTACAATTTTAATAATGCCTTCGGCAATATCTTCGTAGTGTTCGCTGATGATGATAATGTTCTTTTTATAATCGAAACCGACCGTAATGGAGTTGGTAACTTTAAAAACGATAAAGAAGGTAAGCATCGTGTACAGTACAGCTTCGATGCCGAAAGCAATGGTACCGACAAACATAATGAAAATATTAAAAATAAAATTGGTTGTACCCTGGCTGATGCTGTAATATTTGTTGATAATGCCGCCGATAATATCCATGCCGCCTGTGCCGCCGCCAACGCGGTATACAAGCCCCATGCCCAGCCCGTACATAACGCCGCCTGTAATGCAGCTAAGCATTTTTTCGGGTACATCCGGCGTGTAGGCCGTTAAAAAATGCAGCCCGTCAATGGCAAGCGAAAGAAAAGTCATGCTGGCAAGGGAACCGAAAAAGTATTCCTTGTCCATGTATTTCCAGGCCAGATAAAACAGCGGAATGTTTAAAACAATGTTCATCATGCCTATGGGCAGGCCGGAAAGATAGTAAAGCAAAAAGCCCATGCCGGTGATGCCGCCGCTGAGCAGCATGTTGTTAATATAAAATAAGTTAATGGCGCTGGCCGTAATTAAACAGCCGATAACGACCATGGTATAACGGAAAATCTGGTGCTTCATTATATGCTCCTTTAAAAATTTAATTTTGCCAGTTATAATCTTATCATTTTTTTGCCGAAAAAGGAATTGAACGGACGTAAATTTACGCAAAAAATGCAGATTTTTAAAGATAAATTAAAAATTTTTATAATTTTTGTTATGCAGTTCGCCAACGGCAGGGAAATGTGATAAAATATATTGTATACAGAATTTTGAATTGACAGGGATGTTTATGGAGAAAATTACCGAAACAGCTTATGCCAAAATAAACCTCGGGCTTGACGTTATGGGCAAACGCCCTGACGGCTACCACGAAGTGTGCATGGTAATGCAGAGCATAAGCCTTGCCGATACGGTTACGCTGGAGGAACATGAAGGGTTATGCGTATTAACCGGCAAAGATGATTTGCCCGGCGACAACACAAACCTTGCGTGGAAAGCGGCCGAACTGATGGCAAAACGCTTTGGCAGAAAGCCGGATGTAAAAATAACGCTGGATAAGCATATTTTTATGGCGGCAGGGCTTGCGGGCGGCAGCAGTGATGCGGCAGCCGTACTGCGCGGCTTGAACCGCCTGTGGCAGCTTGATTTAAGCACCGCGCAGCTTGAAGAGCTTGCGGCAGAAATAGGCAGCGACGTGCCGTTTTGCATAGCGGGCGGCACGCAGCTTAGCGAAGGCCGCGGCGAAGTTTTAACGCCGCTGCCGGAACCTGAAGAAACTGTTATCGTACTTGCAAAGCCAAAGATAGCAGTTTCTACCGCATGGGTGTACCGCGAATTTGATGCACTGGAAGAGCCGCAGCATCCGGACGTAAAAACGCTTGCAGCAGCGCTCAGGCAGGGCTGCGCCAAATTGCCGCTTCCGGGCATGGGCAATGCGCTGGAAGGCGTAACCTGCGCCAAATACCCGATAGTAACGGAAATTAAACAAAAAATGCTTGCCGCCGGTGCGGATTACGCACTGATGAGCGGCAGCGGGCCGACTGTATTTGCCGTGGCAAAAGACAAAGCAGCGGCGCAGAAAATATTAGAAGCATTGCAGGGGCTTATGCTGGAAACAGCGGCTGCCCATACAGTAAAAAGGAGTGTAATATAAATGAGCGGACATTTAAGCCCTATTCAGCTTGACAGCTACAGACCGCTGCGCGAGCTGGTATGCGAAACCATCCGCCAGGCAATTGTTGACGGCGTCTTCAGCCCCGGCGAACGCCTGATGGAAATTCAGCTTGCTGACGAAATGGGTGTCAGCCGAACCCCTGTGCGCGAAGCAATCCGCAAATTGGAACTGGAAGGCTTTGTGGTAATGATACCGCGCCGCGGCACTTATGTAGCCGATATTTCCATTAAGGATATTAACGAAGTTTACGAAATACGCACCAGCCTTGAAGTACTGGCCGCAGGGCTTGCCGCCGAACGCATCAGCGATGAGGAACTGGAGACCATGCAGCGCCTTTTGGTAGAGATAGGCCAGCATATTGAAGACGGCAATATTGAAAAAGTTGTAGAAATTGATACTGCTTTCCATGATGTTTTATATAAAGCAAGCCGTAATCAGCGTCTGGCAGGCATTATTAACAACCTGCGCGAGCAGATTACCGTTATCCGCCGCCGCTCGATGATGTATCCCGGACGTTTGCGCAACACCATGGATGAACACCGCACGCTGGTTGACAGTATTGCCGCGCATGATGTGGACAGGGCTCAGAACGCAGCGCGCATCCATATGGAAAACGCAGAGCATACACTGCTTAAAGATATGCTTGAAAGTGCTGAACGCAAGAAAAAATAAGAAAAGGGGAATTAGAAATTGTCTGAACTTGTTGCTGTAATTTTGGCTGCCGGCATGGGCACCCGTATGAAATCAAAATTACCGAAAGTATTGCATAAAGTTGGCGGCCAAGCCATGCTGCAAAGAGTGCTGAATGCCGCAGACGGCGCAGGCGCTGCCAAAAAAGTGGTTATTACCGGGCACTGCGCCGATATGGTAAACGAACTTATCGGCAGCCAGGCCGTAAGCGTATACCAGAAAGAACAGCTTGGCACCGGCCATGCCGTAATGCAGGCTGAAACCGAATTGAAAGATTTTTGCGGCACGGTAATGGTGCTGTGCGGCGATACTCCGCTTTTGGATGCGGATGAACTGCGTAAATTTTACGAAGAGCATGTAAACAGCGGCGCCGCTGCCACCGTGTTGACAGCGATTATGCCCAACCCGTATGGCTACGGCCGCATTATCAGAAACGCCGAAGGCAATGTGGCAGGCATTGTGGAAGAAAAAGATGCCAACGCAGAACAGAAAGCCATTACTGAAATTAACACCGGCATTTTCTGCTTTGAAGCACCGCTTTTGTTTGAAGTGCTGCATACCTTAACCAATGACAATGCGCAGGGAGAATATTACCTGACTGACGTTTTGGCAAAATTGAATGGCATGGGCAAAAAAGTTGGCGCTGCCGTTACTGCGGATAATGCCATGGTAATGGGCGTAAACAGCCGCCGCCAGCTTGCCGAAGCGGAAGCAGAACTGCGCAGCCGTGTGCTTGGCAAACTGATGGACAGCGGCGTAACTGTTATGGACCCTGCCAGCACCTTTATCGGCGAAGACGTAACGGTTGGCAATGACACTGTTATTTACCCTTATACCTGGCTGGAAGGCGCAACCGAAATTGGCACGGACTGCGTAATTGGACCTTCCGTGCGCTTAACCAACGTAAAAGTAGGCAATGAAGTTGAAATGCAGTTTACCTACGGGCATGACTGCGTTGTTAAAAATAAAGTTGTAATGGGGCCTTATGTGCATCTGCGCCCCGATACCGTTCTGGAAGAAAAAGTTAAAATCGGCAACTTTATCGAAGTTAAAAATTCCCATGTCGGCTATGGCACCAAACTGCCGCATCTTTCCTATATCGGCGACAGCGATATAGGCAGCGGCGTAAATATTGGCTGCGGCTGCATTATGGTTAATTACGACGGCAAGAAAAAACACCGCACTACCATCGGCAACGATGCGTTTATCGGCTGCAACAGCAACCTTGTTGCACCTGTTACCATTGGCGAAGGGGCTTATGTCGGCGCCGGTTCCACCATTACCAAAGAAGTGCCGCAGGATGCCCTTGCCATTGCCCGCGCCAAACAGAAAAACATTGAAGGCTGGGCGGCAAAACAGCGCGAAGACTGATAAATTTCGCTATACTACTTGTTAAACCTGTGTAAAAAGTTGTATACTATATCTGTAAGGTTTTCGGAATACCCATAAATACGACTCAAACATATTTGGAGGGATACGACCATGTTGTCAGATGAGAGCAGAATGAGGATTTTTACCGGTAATGCCAACCCCGATTTAGCACGCGAGATTGCTGAAAATCTTGGCACTACCGTTGGCGATGCCGTTATTAACCGTTTTAACAACGGCGAAGTACAGGTTATGATTAATGAAAGCGTACGCGGCAAGGATATTTTTATTGTTCAGCCTACCTGCGGACCTATCGTTAACGATAACGTAATGGAACTTTTAATTATGGCTGATGCCTTTAAACGTGCTTCCGCAGCACATATTACCGCAGTTATCCCTTATTACGGATATGCGCGCCAGGACCGCAAGGCACGCGGCCGCGAACCTATTACCGCTAAATTAATGGCAGACCTTCTGGAAACTGCCGGCGTTACCCGCGTTGTTACCATCGACCTGCATGCTGCGCAGATTCAGGGCTTCTTCAACGTACCGTTTGACCACATGCCCGGCCAGCCGATTCTGGCGGAATACATTAAGAGCAAAAATTTGCAGGACCTCATCGTTGTATCTCCCGACCTTGGCGGCGTAAGCCGTGCCCGCACCATGGCAGAACGCCTTGGCTGCGGTATGGCGATTATTGATAAACGCCGTCCTGAACCCGGTGTTGCTGAGGTTATGAACCTTATCGGCGATGTTGAAGGCAAAACCGCAGTGCTTGTTGACGATATGATTGATACGGCTGGTTCGCTTGTAGAAGCAGCTAAAGCTGTTAAAAAATTCGGCGCTAAAGAAATTTACGCCTGCTGCACGCACCCGATTTTAACTGACCCGGCAGTAAGCCGTATTGCTCAGTCTGACATTACGGAAGTTGTTGTAACCAACACCATTCCTCTGCCGCCTTCCAAAAAGCACCCCAAAATTAAAGTGCTTTCCATTGCGCCGATTCTGGCAGAAACCATTCTGCGCATTTACAACCAGTGGTCTGTAAGCCAGCTTTTTGAAAAACATAAATAATAAAACAAAAGGGCCTGCCGCAGGCGCGGCGGGCCTTATTTTTGCATTAAGGAGAAATTATGAAACTGATTGTAGGGCTTGGCAATATTGGCAAAGAATACGAAAATACACGCCACAACATCGGCTTTATGGTAGCCGATGAACTGGCAAAACGCTGGGGCATTACAACATGGAAAAACGAGCGCAATGCTATGTGCGCCGAATACCGCACGCCCGAAAAAGTATTTTTAATTAAGCCGACCACATATATGAATTTAAGCGGCGAAGCTGCGGGCGCTTTTGCCAATTTTTACAACATTGCAGCGGAAGACATTGCCGTTATACAGGATGACCTTGATTTGCCTTGCGGGCAGCTTCGCGTGCGCCGTAAAGGAAGCGCAGGCGGGCATAACGGCATTAAATCCATTCAGCAGCATCTTGGCACCGGCGATTTTCCGCGTTTTAAAATCGGCATCGGGCATCCTGCGCGCAACGCATCTGCCGTTATAGGGCATGTGCTGCACCGTTTCGGCAAGGACGAACAGCCCCTTATTGAAGAAGCCGTAAGCAAAATGGCTGATGCCATAGAACTGTGGCTGAAAGGCGATATGGAAGCGGTAATGCAGGAATACAACAAAAAACCGCCTAAAAAGAAAGCAGGAGAAGAAACTGCTGAAGAAAAATAATTTGTGGACACCGTGCAATTTTAAAAGCATTAAAATTTGCTGATTTGTAAAGCAAGTTACACTTTTTGTAAGGTTTTGAAGTAAAAAACCAAAAATGTAAAAATTTTAAAGAAAAAGTGTTGACATTGTTATTTGTGCCTATTATAATAGCATCATCAAATAACAAATTGCGTTGATTGGGAAAAGTAGTAGAGCAGCCCAGATTCCAGAGAACTTATCATTTGCTGAGAGATAAGATCAAAGCACTTTATGAAAATCCCCCATGAGCTGCCGCCTGAAGGGTGTAAACCTGTGTAAGCGCGGCCGGAGGACGACCGTTACAGCGTCAGGCATTGAACGTCAGTTGTGAAACTTTCGGTGATGCTGGTAAAGTGGCTGTTATTTTGCAGCAATAAGAGTGGTACCGCAGAGCTTTATGGCTTTGTCTCTTACAAAAGAGGCAAAGCCTTTTTTGTTGGTAAAAAGCTTACAATCGCCGGTTTGTTATTAACAAAATTTTTTAATCAAAGGAGAAATGAAAAATGAGTGTATTGAACAAATTGGCAGAATTCGTAGGCAAATATCTTACTTACATCGTTGTTGCAGTTGTTGTGGTAGCGTTCTTCGTACCGGATATGTTTGTGTGGGCGGCTTCCAAAACCGTACTTTTGTTATCCGTCATCATGTTCGGTATGGGCATGACGCTGCGCGCCAGCGACTTTGCACTGGTGTTTAAACGCCCGAAAGAAGTTTTCTTCGGCTGCGTTGGCCAGTTCACCATTATGCCGTTTCTTGCATACGTTTTAACTGTTGGTTTTAATCTTCCGCCTGAACTTGCCATCGGCATGATTCTTCTCGGCACCACGCCCGGCGGCACAGCTTCCAACGTTATGACTTATCTCGCTAAAGGCGATGTTACCTTATCTGTTTGCCTTACCACCGCAACTACCCTGCTTGCACCGCTGCTCACTCCGTTCTTGACATGGATGCTGGCAGGCCAGTGGGTAGAAGTTTCCTTCTTGGCAATGCTTAAATCCGTCTCCCAGGTAATCCTTCTTCCTATCGTGCTTGGCATCCTCGTACACAAAGCAGTTGGCGACCAGCTCGTTGTTAAATACTCTAAACTCCTCGTGCTGGTATCCGCGTTCAGCGTACTTTCCATCATGGGCGCCATGGTTGCTTTGAACGGCGAAACCATCCTCGAACTTGGCTGGGTTATGGTACTGGTTGTAGTGTTGCAAAACTTCGGCGGTTACGCCCTTGGCTGGATGCTTGCCAAACACGCTGGCATGGGCAGACCGCAGTGCACAACCGTTATGCTTGAAGTTGGCATGCAGAACTCCGCACTTGCCTGCTCCCTCGGCACTCTGCACTTCACCGCGATGGCAGCAGTTCCCGGTGCAATTGCCGGCGTAGTTCATCAGGTTACAGGCTCGCTTTTAGCTTCTCTCTTTGCGGCACGCAACGCACAGGAAGATTGCCCGAAAGTAACGGTAGCAGAAGCAGAGCTTGCTAAATAATAAAAACACGCGGCAGATTGGCTTAGCTGCCGCAGCTAAAACAGCCTAAAATAAGGGATTTTGTTCGGACTAAAAAATATATAAAGCTGCATTTTAAGCAGCTATCATCTCCCCGGCCCCGGTGCTTCGTCGCCGGGGTTTTAATTTACCGTGTTGACAGCCGGCGCATACGTATGTTATATTGTTATACAGTTGAATACTAAAATCGGTTGTGGATTTTTCTGGCTCGGCCATTTTTCGCCACACAGCTGCCTTAGCGGGCGCTGTGTGGTTTTTTGTTGGAGGTAATCATGAACGAAAATTTTATGAAAGAAGAACCAGTCCTGCCACTGATAACAGCAATGGCGCTGCCCATGGTTATCAGTATGATGGTAAACTCGCTGTACAACATTGTAGACAGTTTTTTTGTGGCGCAGATAAGCGAGGATGCCATGACGGCGCTTTCACTGGTCTTTCCGGTGCAGAACTTTATTAATGCGGTAAGCATCGGCTTTGGCGTGGGCATTAACGCGCTTATTGCTTATTATTTAGGTGCGGGTGAAGGTGAAACTGCCAACCGCGCGGCGGTGCATGGCATGGCGCTTTCTGCCCTGCATGGCATTGTGCTGATGGTGCTGTGCATTGCCGTTATGCCGCAGTTTTTGGCAGCTTTTACAGATAACGCCGCCGTTATTGATATGGGTGTACGTTATTCAAACATAGCTTTCAGCTTTTCGCTGATAATTATGCTGGGGCTTGCTTTTGAAAAAATCTTTCAGGCTGTAGGCAATATGAAAGTTACTATGATTGCGCTGATGGCAGGCTGTATTGTCAACATTGTTTTGGACCCGCTTTTTATTTTCGGCATCGGGCCTTTTCCGGAATGGGGCATTGAAGGGGCAGCCGTAGCTACTGGCATTGGGCAGATAACTACGCTTGCAATTTATTTGTTTGTATATAAAAACTATCCGCTGCGCATTAAACTGAGCAGGCGGTATTTATCGCGTGATGCGGCTCTTGATTTAAAACTTTATGCTATCGGTATACCGGCAACGCTTAACCTGGCGCTGCCTTCTCTGCTGGTATCGTCGCTGAATACTATTTTGGCGGCATTTTCGCAAAGCTATATTGTAGTGCTTGGCATTTATTACAAGCTGCAAACTTTTTTGTATCTTCCTGCCAACGGCATTATTCAGGGCATGCGCCCGCTTATCGGGTTTAATTACGGCGCAGGCGAGCATGCAAGGGTAAAATCCATTTACAATACAACGCTTGTGCTTAATGCCGGCATTATGCTGGCGGGCACAATTATTTGCCTGCTTGTGCCTGATGTTTTAATTGCCCTGTTTACGGATAATGCCGTAACTGTCGAAGCCGGCGCGCAGGCGCTGCGTATAATCTGCGCCGGGTTTATCGTATCGGCGGTAAGCGTAACGGCGTGCGGAGCACTTGAAGGATTGGGCAAAGGACTGCCTTCGCTGATAATTTCGCTTTTGCGTTATGTGGTTATTATAATACCGGCGGCATGGCTGTTAAGCAAAAACTTTGGCGCAGAAGGCGTATGGCATGCTTTCTGGCTTGCTGAACTGTTAACTGCCATAGCGGCGCATCTGGTTTATAAAAAGTACAGTAAATAAAAAATAAAGCACGTTCTGCATTTTGCAAAGCGTGCTTTATGTATCTTTACAGTTTTATACTTTTTTGTTAAAATAATTTGCGTGTGCTGCCATAACGGTAGGCGGTTAGCCCTCTTACGGAGGGACTGTGACCCTCCGCTGACATAGAAATCCACCTGGAAATTTGTGCCATAAGGAGGGGATAGCGTGGATATATTATCGTTATTAGCCGTGATAGGCTATACAATAGCGGTATTTTCCCTGGGCTATACCCTTGGAAAAGATATTGCGCATAAACAGAAATAACCGCCACGGACCAGGTGAAACGGTTATTTCTAAGATAACTATTTAACTTTGGGCTGACCGTCTATCGGCAGCACATTTTTCTATAATTATTATAACAAACGCAGGTAAATTGTCAAATAAAAGCACCATGCTGTTTTAGCACGGTGCTTTTATGTTTTATCAGCAGGTTCTGCCGGGATAAACTTTTAAGGCTTCGCCTAAAATATAAATAGCGCGTTTTAAATCTTCGCAGTTAAGCACATAAGCAAGGCGCGCTTCGTTTACGCCGAGGCCGGGTTTGCTGTAAAAACCATTGCCGGGGGCAAACATTACGGTTTCGCCGTCAACATCAAAGTTTTCCAAAAGCCAGATGGCAAATTTTTCGGCATCGTCCACAGGAAACTTAACCATTACGTAAAAAGCACCTTTGGGGTCGCTGGCTTCTACGCCGGGCAGTGCTTTTAAACCTGCGGCAATGGTGTCGCGGCGTTTTTGGTACTCTTTGTTTACTGCTTCCAGATAGCTTGTGGGAGTGGTATAAAGCGCTGCTGCGCCAACCTGTTCCAGAATGGGGCTGCAAAGCCTGCCCTGGCAGCATTTGTTGATTTGCTGGCAAAACTCTTTGTTTTTGCTGATAATGCAGCCGATACGTGCGCCGCAGGCGCTGTAGCGTTTGGAAACGGAATCAATGATAATCAGGTTATCGGCAAGTTCGGGAATGGTGCCGAAACTTTTATATTCGCCGTCATATACAAATTCGCGGTATACTTCATCGGCGATAACTGCCATATCATATTTCACTGCCAGTTTGGCAATGGTGTCCATTTCTTCCGGAGTGTAAACAACGCCGGTAGGGTTGCCCGGATTTGTTAAAAGAAAGGCTTTGGTTTTCGGGGTAATATGTTTTTCTATTTCGGCAGCATCAGGCAGGTGGTAGCCGTTTTCCACGGTGGTGGTTACGGAGTTGATTTTAGCGCCGAATTCGGTAGCGAAAGTGGTATAGTTAGCATAGTAAGGTTCAAAAACCATAATTTCGTCGCCGGGGTCGCACAGGCTCATTACAGCAAAAATCAGCGCTTCGCTGCCGCCGTTGGTAATAAAAATATCGCCTGCTTCATAGTGCATGCCTTTTTCGGCATAGTATTTCTGAATTGCTTCAACCAAAAACGGTTCGCCTTTGCTGGCACCGTAAGCAATAACCTTATTGCCGTAATTTTTAATGGCGTCCATAAACTGGGACGGTGTTTCAATATCCGGCTGGCCGATATTAAGGTGGTAAACCTTTTTGCCTGCTTTTTTGGCAGCGTCGGCATATGGTGCCAGCTTGCGGATAGGGGATAATTTTAATTCCTGTACTCTTTCGGAAATTCTCATACCTGTTGCTCCTCACTTAAAAAATTTGCAAAACAAAAAACTGTATGGCGCTATTATACCATAAAAAAAGCGGCAAGTTCACCCCTTGCCGCCTAAAAATACATGTATACAATTATTTGTTCCAGGGAATGGCGCGGTTTTCCGCCCATTGTAAAAGCAGGTTAAATAGCAAACCTAAAAGCGAAAGTACAATTACCCCTGCCATTAAGCGGTCGGTAATCATTAAATCGCCGTAATGCAGTATCAGCGCGCCAATGCCTTCCTGTGCGGCAATCATTTCGGCGGCTACCAGTAAAAGCAGTGATGTGCCTGCCGCAAGGCGCAGACCGGCAAAAATCATCGGCAGGGCGGCGGGCAGGACTACTTTTTTTAAGGTCATCCAGCGCGAGGCGTTAAAACTTACGGCAACTTTAATGAGCAGCGGGTCTACATTTTTTACGCCGGAATAAGTGTTCATTGCCACGGGAAAAAATACGCCCAGCGCGATAATGGTAACCTTGCTTAATTCGCCGATGCCGAGCCATAAAATAAAGAGCGGCAAAAGTGCAATTTTAGGGATAGGGTACAGCGCATTGACAATAGGCGTGCCGATACGGTCAATTAATGCCGAGGTGCCTGTAAAAAGCCCGACTGCAAGCCCGATGGCGCTGCCGATAACGAAGCCGAGCAGTATGCGGTACAGGCTTGCTGCAAGGCTGGTGCTTATTTCGCCTCCGGCAAGCATATCAACAAGCGCAGCCAGAATGCCTGTTGGTGAAGGCAGAAAAAGTGAAGACACTATGCCGGTGAGGCAGATAAGTTCCCAAATTAAAAGCAGTACAATTACAGACAGGGCCGAAACCCAGGCCGGGTATGTCTTCTGCCAGCTATGCATTTTATCGGTAATTTTAAATTCATTCATTGCCTTCCACCTCCATCAGTGCCGCACGCGCATCTTTGCTGATATGCTCCCAGATAATGCGGATGTATTCGGCTATTTCTTCCGTGTGCTGCGGCAGTTCGCGTTCAGCGCGCGGTATGGCAATGGTCAAAATACGGTTTATTTTGCCGGGGCGGCGCGAAAGCAGCACTACCCGGTCGGCAAGCATAACAGCTTCCTGAATGTTGTGCGTAACATAAAGGGTGCTGAGCCGTGTTTTATCCCACAGCGTAACAAGTTCTTCCTGCATAATGGTGCGTGTCTGGGCATCAAGTGCGCTGAAGGGTTCGTCCATCAGCAGTAAATCCGGGTTTATTACTAGCGCACGGGCAATGCCGACACGTTGGCGCATGCCCCCGCTTAAATGGTGCGGCAGTGCTTTTTCAAAACCGGTAAGTCCTACAAGGCTTATGTAATGGGCAATGCGTTCTTCCTGTTCGGCTTTTGGTACGCCTGCGGCTTCAAGACCGAAAGCTATGTTATCATGAACGCTGCGCCACGGAAAAAGCCCTGTTTCCTGAAAAACAATGCCGGTGCGTGGCACATGCCCCTGCGGCAGGTGGGTAAATCTTGCGCTGCCGCTGGTAGGCGGCAAAAGCCCTGCCACAATGTTAAGCAGGGTTGATTTACCGCAGCCGGAAGGGCCGACCAGAGCAACAAATTCCTCTTCGTTGACGGTTAAGTTTATATCCTGCAAAACAGGCAGCGTTTGCCCGTTGCGTCCGGTAAAACTTTTGCTTACATTATCTATAACAAGTTTCATACTTTCCTCCAAATAAAAAGGGCGGAAAGTATCCGCCCTTGTAGTTTTATTTTGCCAGTGCCTTATCCAGCAGGGTGGTGTTGGCAACTTTAGCGGGGTCAAGCGTGCCCTGCATCATACCGTGGGATGTATACCAGTCAATCTGCGTTTTAATATCATCTGCCATCAGTCTGCCGTCGCGGTCAATATAGGGCAGTCCAAGTTTGATATCTTCTGCTGGAGCTTTAACATATTTGGCGATAATGCCTACAACTTCGTCCAGCTTTTGCGGGTCTTTCTTTTCAATTGCTGCATCATAGTAATAGTTGCATGCTTTATTATAGGCTTTTAAAAAGCGGATTGCCGCATCTTCGTTTTTCATAAATTCCGGAGAGAAGAACAATGCGGAAGTCTGGTAAGGAATAACATCACCGACTTGTACAATGAGTTTGGCAGTGCCGGCGGTTTGCATTTTTGTAATGTTAGGCTCGTTTAAAATGGCGCCGTCAATTTGTTTGCCTTCCAAAGCTGCCAGAACGGCGCTTACTTTGCCAAGCGGAACGAGTTCAACATCGTCAAGGCTCATGCCTTTTTCTTCCAGCATTCTGCCAAGCATATAATGGAAGGTAGAACCTTTTTGCGTAATGCCGATACGTTTGCCTTTAATGGTTTCCAAACTGGTAAAGCCGTTGGCGTAGCTGTCTGCCGAGGCAACCAGTGCGGAAGAGGGGAAACCTTTTTCTTCACGTCCCTTATCGGCAACAATGGCAAGCTGCTGTCCGCCTGCTGCCATGTTGAATAAACTTGCTGTAATGCCGGTAGCGCCGACATCTACTTTGGAAGAAGCGGTTGCAACGGCAATCGGGTGCGCCGCATCAAACCATTCGGGCTGTATGTCAATGTTCTGCTCTGCAAAATAGCCTTTATCCATGGCAATAAACAAAGGCGCGCTGCTGGTAAGGCGCAGCATACCGAGTTTAACGGCGGTTTTTTCCGCCTGTTGTTGTTTTTCGCTGCCGCCGCAGCCTGCAATGGCAACGGCAAGGCAAAGCATGGTAAAAAAAAGCAGAAGTTTTTTCATTGTAATCATCCTTTGCATTGTTATTAAGGCTTTAAAAGCACTGAGTAAGCATCTTAATGGTTATTTTACAACATAAAAATTAAAAATGCACTATTTTTCTTAAAAAATCCACTGCTGCAATTATTTGTGTTTACAATTTAACACTGTTGCGGCTTTTGTTATTTGCATACAGTTGTTATAATAGTATTAATAAGCACTATAATATGGAGGATTTTTATGAAATATAATAAATTGTTAGCTGCTTTTCTGGCAGCTTCACTAACGCTTGGTTGCGGAAACGCCTTGGCTGCCGATGCGATATGCCTGGCGCGCATTGCTGCTGATACAGACGGCAACGGAACACAGGAAACGGCAGAACTGTGGGGAACAAAACTTACCGGCGGCAGCAGTTATTACGGCGATTTGCTGCTGATGATTAAAGATGAAGGCGGCAAGCTGATTACTGCCTATACGCCATCGCTGGATGGCGGGTATGCCAACCTGCTGCAAAAAGGACACTTTACAGGCAAGGGCGAACAGCTTGTTGTGCGCTCGTTAAGCGGCGGTGAAGCCGCAATGCAGGTGCGTATTATTGATGCCGCGCTGCCGGAGGCAGTACAGGAAATTTACAGCGGCAGCGACAATAACGGCATTAATGTGAAAGCAGCTTTGCAGCCCGGTTTTAAAGCTGTACTTGATTTCCCTGCCGTAAAAAGCGGCGGAGCATGGGATACAGAGACAGTAACTTTACCTGAAGGCAACAGCTATTATATTGACAGCGGTTTATATGATGAAAACGGCAGCCTGCTTAAACCGTGGCAGCGCCCGCAGGAAAAAATGAGCGGCGTAACGGTTGTTCATGGCAGGGAGGGTGCTGTGGACAGCCTTGTAACTTTGCAGCAGGTAAGCGTTCCCGGCAGCGGAGATACGCTTGCCAAAATTGCCGGCAGTTGGGAATACGACAACGGCTGGCAGCTTAAAGACCGTGAATTTTATTCACAGATTGTGCAGAATAAGGACTTCCGCCGCAATCTTGTTTTCGGCAACGGTATGCTGTATAAGCAGCAGGCAGTGCTGGACGGCAGCAGCGTAACGTATCCGCTGATGGCGGTAGAAGGCAAGCCCGAACTGCAAAATGCCATTAACGGGGAACTGCAAAAAGTATGGCAGCCTTACGCCGATGCTTTGGGAAACAAAAGCTGTGAACTTGATTATACCGCTCCCTTTGCCGGACAGGAAATGATTTCGCTTGTATTTTTCGGCGTTATGGGTGAGGGCGATGAAGAAATGTTTGAACGCCTGCCGCTGAACATTGAGCTTGATACGGGCAAGGTGCTGGAGATAAGCGACGTGCTCGATACGGAAAATCCGGATTTACTGCCGGTGCTTGCCCTTTTGGGAGCAGAAGATAAAGTTGATTTTACAAAAGAAGTGCCTCCGTCATGGTATTATAATGGTAAGAATCTTGTTTTCTGCCAGAAGATGAAAGACGGCAGCGGCTGGAACGAAGCGGCTGTACCTGTTTCTGAATTGGAAAAATTTATACTTAACAAAGATTTTTTCAAAAAATAACAAAAAACTCACAAAAGAAACTGACTGATTAGTCTAATGGCAAAAACAAAAGAAAAATAGAGTAATTGTAAGTAAAGTTAATGAAATCTGCTTATATTAAGGTTTGCGTTTCCGCTTTTGGTGGAATATAATTATATTACTTTGGTTTAAGTATGTCCTTTTGTCTTTTTCAATACTTGAAACTTAAGTTTGGAGGAGGAATAGATTTATGTTGAATTTTTTGCGTAAAAACAGGAGCGGCAAGGCTGCCGTTGCAGCGCTGGCTGCCGTGACTGTATTTTCGCTTGCGGGCTGCGGGCAGCAAAAAGCGGCAGAACCGCAGGCTACGCTGGTAAAATCCATGCAGGTAATAAAACGCGATACTCCGCTGGTATATGATTATACCGGTTTTGTGCAGGCTCAGCAGGAAATGGAGCTTAAAGCACAGGTAAGCGGCCAGATTACCGGCAAGTATTTTAACGGCGGCGATACCGTGCAGCAGGGGCAGGTTCTTTATACTATCGACCCGCGTACCTACCGCGCCAACCTTTTGCAGGCTCAGGCAAACCTTGCCAACGCGCGTGCGGCACTAGCAACCGCTTCGGTAGATGCAGACCGTTATACCAAACTTTATGAACAAAGCGCTGTTTCCAAACAGACTTTGGATAACGCCATTATGGCGCGCGACCAGGCACAGGCTTCTGTAAATGCGCAGGAAGCGCTTTTGGAAAACGCTCAGATTGATATGAGCGAAACCAATGTTACCGCTCCGTTTACCGGACGCATTGATACAACTGCTCTTGAAGTAGGTAACTACGTTACTGACGGGCAGACAACCATGGCAACCATCTCCAATACCGACCCGGTATTTGTAGAGTTCAGCATTGCCGAACCTGAATATTTGAAACTTGCCAATTCCGCAGTTGAAAGAGGCGAAGCTGCTCCGCTTGAAAACCTCAGCATTGTTCTGAGTGACGGCAGCACTTACGACCTTCCCGGCCGTATTGCCGAAGTTAACCGTGCGCTGACCAATAATACCGGCACACTTACCATTAAGGCGCTGTTTGATAACCCGAACCGCGTACTGCTGCCGGGCATGTTTGCGCATGTACAGGCAACCGCAGGCACCAGACAGAACGCGCTTTTAATTCCTCAGCGCGCTGTTACCGAACTTATGTATAAAAAATTTGTTTATGTTATCGGCGCAGACAACAAGGTTGAAATGCGCGAAGTTACGCTTGGGCCTCGCGTAGGGCGCCTTTGGATGGTTGAAAGCGGCCTTAACGGCGATGAAAACATTGTTGTTGAAGGTACCGGCAAAATTACCGCCGGCGCTTTGGTTAAACCCGAGCCGATGACGGAAGCCGAACTTGACACCACAGCCGACAGGTCGGAAGCAGGTGCCGCTGACGGCGCAGCAAAATAAGGAGGTAAGCTGAATGGCACGTTTTTTTATTGACCGCCCGGTCTTTGCCATGGTGCTGGCGATACTGATTACGCTGCTGGGCTTAATTGCCGGTTTCAGCCTGCCTATCGCCCAGTATCCTGATATTACCAAACCGCGTGTTTCCGTATCTACCAACTATACAGGCGCAAGTGCCGAAACGGTTGAAGAATCTGTTGCACAGGCTATTGAACAAAAGGTTAACGGCGTAGAAAACATGCTGGACATGAGTTCTACAAGTACCGCTACAGGCGAATACAGCCTGAATGTACAGTTTAACCTTGAAAAAGATCCTGATATTGCAGCGGTAGAAGTACAGAACCGCGTATCCCAGGCAACCAGTTCCATGCCGCAGGAAGTATCCGCATACGGCATTACCACAACGAAGGAATCTGCGGAAACCATTATGTATTTCGCACTTTCTTCCCCGAACAATACTTATGACAGTATGTTCTTAAGAACCTACGCCGACGTTAACTTCATCGACGCCGTTAAACGCGTAAAAGGCGTTTCCACAGTTGATGAATACGGTCCGGAATATGCCATCCGCATTTGGCTGAATCCGGAAAAACTGGCGCAGCTTAACTTAACTACATCTGATATTGAAACTGCGGTAGAAACGCAGAACATTCAGGCGCCTGTTGGTACCGTCGGCGCACGCCCGACTGTAGACGAACAGGAAAAACAGTATTCTGCCAATGCGCAGGGCCGTTTAAAAACACCTGAAGAATTCGGCAATATTATTGTCCGTTCCATTAACGGGCAGAACCTTTATTTAAAAGATATTGCCCGTATTGAAGAAGCACCGCGCAGCGACTTGATTCTCAGCCGTTTAAACGGCGGTGAATCTGTTGTATTCCCGGTATCCCTTACCAGTGATGCCAACTCCATTGAAGCCGTAAGCCAAATCCGCGAAGTATTGGCAGATGCTGAAAAACGTTTTCCTGCCGATATGAAGCTGACCATTATTCAGGATAATACACAGTTTATTACCGAATCTTTGGAAAAAGTAGCACATACCTTCTTTGAAGCACTGGTACTTGTTATTATCGTTATCTTTATGTTCCTCGGAAGCTGGCGTGCAACGCTTATTCCGCTGCTGGCAGTTCCGGTATCCCTTGTCGGCACCTTCGCTTCTTTCGTGCTTTTGGGCTTTACAATTAACACCTTAACTGCATTTGCCCTTATCCTGGCAATCGGCCTTGTAGTCGATGATGCTATCGTTGTAGTAGAAGCAGTAGAACATCACATTCAGGATACTGGTCTTACTCCTAAAGAAGCAACCTACCGTGCCATGAGCGAAGTATCAGGCCCTGTTGTGGCTATTGCCTTCGTACTTGCGGCAGTATTTATCCCGACGGCGTTTACCGGCGGTACGGTTGGCGAACTTTATAAACAGTTTGCAATCACCATTTCCGTTTCCATGATGCTTTCGGCAGTTGTTGCATTGTCGCTTACTCCGGCGCTGTGCTCGCTGATTTTGAAACCTAAAAAAGATGAAGCGGAAATTAAAGGTCCTATCGGCAAGGCAGTACACGCATTTAACAATTGGTTTGCCAGAACCCTTGAAAAATATGTAACCAATGTAGAAAAATGCATCCGCCATGCCAAAGTGGTTATGGCATGCCTGCTGGTTGGCGTAATTTTAATCGGCGTTATGTTTAAAATTACACCGTCCGGTTATGTGCCCAACGAAGATATGGGCATGAGCGCCGTATCCTTCAGCCTGCCGGAAGGTTCCTCCAGTAACCGCAGCATTCAGGTTATGGGCGAACTCAGTGAAGCAGTGCAGAAGTTCCCGGGCGTAGACTACGTTATGGAAGTTTCCGGCGTAGATATTCTGAGCCATGCACAGAAAGCATCTGCCGGTCTGGTTGTTGTTGCCATGAAACCTTACGACCAGCGCGACAACTCCATTCAGGATATTATTCCTATGATTCAGGCTTTAGGGCCTAAATATCCAGATGCTACGGTAATGGCGTTCCAGCCGCCTGCACTGCCTGGTGCCTCCAGCACCGGTTCTTTGAGCATGTACATTATGAACCTTGCCGGTGAAGATGTAAGCACAATGAACGAACGCGCGCAGGAATTTTTGGCAAAAGCCCGCCAGCGTCCGGAAGTCGGCATGATTTATACAACGCTGAACACTTCAACGCCGATGTATAAATTCAATGTTGACCGCGATAAGGCACAGAGCCTTAACGTACCTGTATCCAGCGTATTCTCCGCATTGCAGACCTTCCTCGGCGGTTATGAAATTAACGATTTGAACAACTTCGGACGTACATGGAAAGTTGTAATGCAGGCTGATGACCAGTACCGCGCCGATGTTGACGATATGCGTTACTTCTTTGTACGCAGCAATGACGGCGAAATGATTCCGCTGAATACCCTTGTAACTTATGAAAATGAAAACAGCTCCGTTGTTATGACGCGCTTTAACGGCGCACGCGCTATCAAGATTGCAGGCGACCCGGCAGAAGGTTATTCCACCGGTCAGGCAATGGATGCTTTGGAAGAAGTTGCGGCAGAAACATTGCCGGTAACTTACAGCTATGAATGGACCGACCAGAGCCGTGACCAGATTGAAGCAGGCAACCGCTCTACGCAAATCTTCATCATTTCTTTGATTTTCGTATTCCTGTGCCTGGCAGCTTTGTATGAAAGCTGGACTATTCCTCTGGCAGTTCTGATGTCCGTACCGACTGCCGTGCTTGGCTGTATCCTCGGCCAGTACCTGCGCGGACAGCAAAACGACGTTTATATGCAGATTGGCCTTATCATGCTTATAGGCCTTGCTGCCAAGAACGCAATTTTGATTGTTGAATATGCGAAGATGAATATGGAAAAAGGCATGGGCGTTGTAGAGGCTGCAATTGAAGCATCCCGCATCCGTCTCCGCCCGATTCTGATGACATCCTTTGCATTTATTCTCGGGTGCGTGCCGCTGGCTATTGCAACTGGCGCAGGCGCAGGCGCGCGTGTATCTATGGGTAATGCCGTAGTAGCAGGCATGACTTTCAACACGCTGTTCGGTATCTTCCTTATTCCGGTATGCTTTGTTGTAGTAGAACGTCTCTTCAGCAAAAAGCATAAAGCAGAATAATAACCCAAACTGAAAAATGCTCCGCTTTTTAGCGGGGCATTTTTTTATAAAGCCGTGGCAAAATTTGCGGCTTAAAATTTGGGACATTAATTTTTTACAATCTGCCAAGGCAGGATTTTTGTAATTTACGTTGTATAATAGTTAGAGTAAACAAACTTAATTTGAAATAGAGGGGACGCTTTTTGAACAGATTAAAAGAACAGGGGCGTTTTTTGCGTAATGTATGGTTTTTAACCAAAAGTTACTGGCAGTCGGAAGAACGCCTTAAGGCCTATGCGCTGCTTGCTGTCATTATTGCACTGACGCTGGCGGTGGTATATGTTATAGTTTTAATAAACGATTGGTTTAATGTATTTTATGAAGCGCTGCAAAATTACGACACCGAAAAGATTTTTGATGAACTGATACATTTTTCGTGGCTGGCGGCGCTGTACATTATTTTGATGGTATATTCGTTCTATTTGCAGCAGGTGCTTATTATTAACTGGCGCCGCTGGCTTACGGACAGATATATTGATGAATGGCTTCGCAATAAAACCTATTACCGTTTGCAGGTTTTTGGCGCCGATACCGATAACCCTGACCAGCGTATAAGTGAGGACGTGCGCCTTTTTGTTGAAATGACGCTTACTTTCAGCATCGGCGTTTTAAAGGCTTTCTGCACTTTTGTGTCGTTTGTGTTTGTGCTCTATCAAATTTCCGGTCCGCTTGACTTTACGCTTTGGGGGCATAACTTCCATATAGAGGGCTATATGGTATGGGTTGCGCTTGTTTATTCTGCGCTCGGCACCTGGGTTACGCATGTTGCCGGTAAAAAACTGGTAGGCTTAAACTTTGTACAGCAGCGTTATGAAGCGGATTTCCGTTTCAGCATGATGCGTATGCGCGAAAACGCCGAAAGCATTGCGTTTTACAGCGGTGAAGGGCGTGAAGGCAGCGTGTTTAAAAAACGTTTTACATTACTTTTGGATAATTTCTGGAAAATCATCCAGAAACGCAAACAGCTTATCTGGATTAATTCCGGTTATTCCCAGATTGCCATAATTTTTCCGATGGTAGTGGCCATGCCGCGTTATCTTGCGCATCAGATTACTCTTGGCGGGTTGATGCAGGTAAGTAATGCCTTTGGCAAAGTGCAGGAATCACTTTCGTATTTTGTCGATATGTACGCTTCCATTGCCGAATGGCAGTCGGTTGTAAACCGTCTTACGGGCTTTGGGCTGCACATGCACGAATTTAAGCAGGAAGAATTGCAGCCGGATTTGCAGCGCACCGTAACGGGCGGAGCGATTAGCGCCGAAGGGCTTGAAGTAAGCCTGCCGGATGGCTGCAAGCTGATTGGCAATGCTTCGTTTAATTTGCAGCGCGGGCAAAATGTTTTGATAAAAGGCGCAAGCGGCAGCGGCAAAAGCACTTTGCTGCGTGTGCTGGCAGGAATATGGCCTTATGTAAAAGGCAGGCTTGCCATGCCGGAAGCGCAAAATACCATGTTTATTCCGCAAAGGCCGTATCTTCCGTTAGGCACACTGCGCGAGGCACTGCTGTACCCGGGCAGCCTGGAATGCAGCGATGAGCAGCTGCAAGCCGTGCTGGAAGAATGCAATATAGGTTATCTGGCTGATGATTTGTATGTTGAAGCTGACTGGTCTCATGTTTTAAGCGGCGGCGAACAGCAGCGGGTGGCTTTTGCAAGGGCTATGCTGTATAAGCCGGAATGGCTGTTTCTGGATGAGGCGACATCGGCGCTGGATGAGGCAACGGAAAAGGCAATGTATACTTTGCTTGCCGAAAAAATGCCGCAGACAACTGTTATCAGCATTGGGCACAGAAGCACTTTAAACAGCTTCCATCAGGCGGGGCTGTTTTTGGATAAAAATTTAAAGGCTTTATCTTTTAATTATTTGTAATTTTAGCCAGGGAGGTACACAAAATGAAGCCAATGGAAATAGCGCCACAAATTTATGATGTAGGCGTAATTGACTGGACCGTGAGGGATTTTCACGGTTATAAGACGGAACGCGGCGCAAGCTACAACAGCTATTTGATTATGGATGAAAAAATTTGCCTTATTGATACCGTTAAGGCATGTTATGCGGAAGAACTTTTGGAAAAAATCAGCCGCGTAACCGACCCGGCGCTGATTGATTATGTGGTTGTCAACCATGTTGAGCCTGACCATGCCGGTGCGCTGCCGCAGGTTTTAAAAGCTGCGCCCAACGCTAAATTTGTTATTACCATGCAGGGCAAAAACGAAGCTTTGCGCCATTACGGCGACGGTTTTGATTTTATGGTTGTAAAAGAAGGCGACACCATTGATTTGGGGCACCGCAAACTTACTTTTGTACCTGTGCCGATGCTGCATTGGCCGGATAACATGGTAACTTACTGTCCGCAGGACGGCATTTTGTTCAGCAATGATGCTTTTGGGCAGCATTATGCCGACAGCAAACGTTTTGACGATAAAGTAAATGAAGACAAATTATTTTATGAAGCCAAGAAATATTTTGCAAACATTTTGTGGCCGTATGCAAGGTTGATAGGCGGCGCTCTGAAAAAATTAAGCGCACTGGATATTAAAATGATTGCTCCGGCGCATGGCATTATCTGGCGCAGTAAAATTGAAAAAATACTGGAACGCTATGCTGCATGGGGCATTGGCGTACAGGACGGCAGCATCGTTATTGCTTATGACACAATGTGGGGCGGCACGGAAAAACTGGCACGCGCGATGGTAGAAGGCGCAGCGGCGGCAGGTGCCCGCGTGAAACTGATGCGTATGGACAGAACTCCGTACAGCACGGTTGCGGCAGAACTGTTTGAAGCAAGCGGTATGCTTGTTGGTTCGCCTACGCTTAACAGCGGCATGATGCCGAGCATCGGCGGTATGCTTATTTATTTGAAAGGCTTGCAGCCCAAAGGCAAAAAAGTTGCAACATTTGGTACCTGCGGCTGGGCAGGCGGCGCGCAGAAGGATATGGAAGCGCTGCTGACGGCGGCAGGCTGCGATTTAAAACCGGGTTATAACTGCAAATGGTGCGCAAATTGTGATGAATTGGAAACGGCACGCCAGTTTGCTTATGAATTTGCCAAAAATCTGTAATTTTTAATTATAAAGCAGTGATGTAATTTACAAAAAATTCATCACTGCTTTTTATTTATGCCTTGCCAAAAGTCGAAAAGTCAAATATAATAAATGTAAAACAAAACACATCTATTTTTTATGGGGTAATCGGATATGAGAAATCTTGCTGATGCAATAGAAAACTTTATTATCCGCCAACTATTGGAGGATAGCGAAGATACTGTGCTGGTGCAGCGCAATGAACTGGCTGACAAATTATCGTGCGCGCCATCGCAGATAAGCTATGTTTTAAGCACTCGTTTTACGCCGGAAAAAGGCTATCTGGTAGAATCGCGCCGCGGCAGCGGAGGTTTTGTGCGCATTGTGCGGGTAACGCCGCCGGAGCATGAGGAAAAACGCCGTGAAACAGCGCAGGAGCTTTTGGAACACTGGGCGCAGCGCGGCATTGTTACGGCACGCGAGTATGTGCTTTTTAAATATATGCTTGATATTATGAATGCTGACGAAAAGAAAAAAATAACTGTATTACAGAATGCCATAAGTAAGATGATGCAGGTGAGGTGAAGAACATGTTATGCCAAAAATGCGGCAAAAAAGAGGCCGTCGTGCACATAGTGTGCATGATAAACAATAAACAAATAGATAAGTGGCTGTGCGCAGACTGCGCCGAAAAGCTTATGCCCTATGCCATAAGCGGCGGCGGGCGCGCAATTGACGCACATAACTTGCTGGAAACGCTGCTTTTTAACGGCGAGCAGCATAAAAAACCGGAAATGCGCCGTTTTACCAAACGTATGGCATCCATTCTGGAAAACGCTATGCGCAGCGCTTTAGACAGAGGCCATGACCATCTTGGCACGGAACATCTCTTGCTTGCGCTTTTAAACGAAAAAGATTGTTTCGGCATCCGTGTACTGGAAAAACTTGGCATTAATCCTGTAGCTGTGGCTGAAGAACTTGAAAAACGCATGGACCCGGCCGGCAATCTACAAATCATTATCGGCTATACGCCGCGCGCCAAACGTGCGCTGGAAATTGCTGCTGAAACCGCTGTGACGCTCAAATCGCCGCAGGTTGGCTCAGAGCATCTTTTGATGGGCATTTTGCGCGAAGATAAAGGCATGGGCGGCAGCGTGCTGCGTAAGTTTAACATTACCGCTGAACAGGTGTGGCAGATTCTCCGTTCCATCCGTGAGCATCAGCCTGCCGTGCCGGGTTTTGAAGAGGCCGAACTTCCGGATTACGGTGAAGTGCCGGAAGAAGCATCGCTGGAAGTTTTAAACGATTTTGGGCGTAATTTGAATGAACTGGCGGCGGAAGGCAAAATTGACCCTGTTATCGGCAGGGAAAATGAAATTGAAAGGGTCATTCAGATTTTGTGCCGCCGTACCAAGAATAATCCGGTTTTGATAGGCGAGGCAGGCGTTGGCAAAACATCGGTTGCCGAAGGCCTGGCGCAGCGCATTGTGGAAGGCAAAGTGCCGGATTTACTGCGCAACAAAACGGTGTTCTCGCTGGAAATAGGTTATCTTGTGGCAGGTGCCAAATACCGCGGCGATTTTGAAGAACGCCTGAAAGATATACTGGAAACCATTAAAGAAAATAAAGATATTATTTTATTTATCGATGAACTGCATACCATTATCGGCGCAGGCGCCGGTGAAGGCGGCACGGATGCTGCCAATATTATTAAGCCGGCACTGGCAAGAGGCGAACTGCAGGTAGTTGGTGCAACTACTTTAAGCGAATACCGCAAGCATATTGAAAAAGATGCGGCGCTGGAACGGAGATTCCAGCCGGTAGTTGTTTCCGCACCGGACAGCGAAGCTACTTTGGAAATTTTAAAAGGGCTGCGCAAAAAATATGAAGAATTCCATAACCTGCATGTAACAGATTCTGCCCTTGAAGCATCGGTAAGGCTTTCCAACCGCTATATTACCGACCGCAACCTGCCGGATAAGGCTATCGATTTAATGGATGAAGCCTGTGCAAGGGTAAAGCTGCAAAATTATAAACTTTCCATACCTATGGCAGAAAAAGAAAAAGAGCTTGCCAAAGTGCGCAAAGAAAAAGCTGATGCTATTTCCAACCAGCAGTATGAACTGGCCGCGCAGCTTCGTGACCACGAAGCCATTTTGGAAGTGGCGCTTGCTTATGAAAAAAGCAATTATGACAGGGAAATCAGTAAAAGGGCGGAAGTTACGGAAGAAGACATTGCTTCCGTTATTTCCCAGTGGCTGAACATTCCGCTGCAAAAGCTGACGCAGACGGAATCCGAACGCCTGCTGCATATGGAAGCGGATTTGCATAAACGTGTTATCGGGCAGGATGAAGCCGTGGAAGCAGTATCCAAAGCAATCCGCCGTGCGCGCGCCGGGTTTAAGGATAAAAACCGTCCTGTAGGTTCATTCCTGTTCCTTGGCCCGACCGGCGTCGGCAAAACGGAGCTTGCCAAGGCTTTGGCAGAAAATATGTTCGGTGATGAACGTGCTTTAATACGTTTCGATATGTCCGAATATATGGAAAAACATACGGCGTCCCGCCTTGTTGGCGCGCCTCCGGGCTATGTCGGCTACGAAGAAGGCGGACAGCTTACCGATGCTGTGCGCAGAAGGCCGTATTCCATTGTTTTGCTGGATGAAATTGAAAAGGCGCATCCTGATGTATTTAACCTGCTTTTGCAGATTATGGAAGATGGCCGCCTGACAGACGGGCAGGGGCGCACAACAGATTTCCGCAACTGCGTGATTATTATGACCAGCAATGCCGGCGCAAGGTTGCTTGCCGATACCAAACCTCTGGGCTTCAGTCTTGGCGGCGATGAAGAAGAAAACAGCCGCAAAGATAAGGTGCTGGCAGAAATTAAAAATGTGTTCCGCCCGGAATTTTTAAACAGAGTTGATGAAATTACCGTGTTTGACAGCCTGCATTATGATGATTTAGTGCAGATTATTAAAAATATGCTGCGTGAATTGCGTGCAAAACTTGCAGAAAACGGGCTGACTTTGGAAATTACGCAGGAAGCGCGCGAACTGCTTGTTAAAGAAGGCAGGGATACCCGCTATGGGGCAAGGCCTTTGCGCCGTGCCGTGCGTAAAATGCTGGAAGACCCTGTAAGCGATTTATACCTTGCGGGAATGTTTAAAGCAGGCGATACGATTTGCGCCAGTGTAGGCGAAAACGGAAAAATAAAGTTTATGCCTAAAAAAGTAGAAGTTGTGGTAACTCATGAAGAAATAAAACCGGCGGAGGTAAATAATGGCCAAAACCAAAACTAAATTTGTCTGCCAGAACTGCGGTTATTCTTCTGCAAAATGGCTGGGGCGCTGTCCTGAATGCGGAAGCTGGGACAGTATGGCCGAAGAACTGGAAACGCCGGTTAAACCGCAGCAAAGCTATTTAATGCCGCAGGAGGCGCCGAAGCCAAAATCACTTGATAAGGTAATGCTTACGGAAGTTGAACGCCTGAAAACAGGCATCAACGAATTTGACCGCGTGCTTGGCGGCGGCATTGTACCCGGCAGCCTGGTGCTTTTGGGCGGCGACCCCGGTATCGGCAAATCAACCATGCTGCTTGATGCCGGTATGCGTTTTGCTGCCAATAATATTAAAGTTTTATATGTATCCGGCGAAGAATCCGAAGCGCAGACAGCGATGCGTGCGCGCAGGCTCGGTAAGCCAGGGGCAGCGCTTCTGGTAATGACGGCAACGGATTTGGACGCAGTGCTTTTGCAGGCCAAAGAAGTGCAGCCGCAGATACTTGTAATAGATTCCATACAGACCATGTATAACCCTGAACTGCAAACGGCGGCGGGCAGTGTAGGGCAGGTACGTGAATGTACTGCCAAGCTGCTGCGCTTTGCCAAAGCAACAGGCATAGCGGTTATTATTATCGGGCATGTAACCAAAGACGGCAATATCGCAGGGCCGCGCCTTTTAGAACATATGGTGGATGTGGTGTTGCAATTTGAAGGCGACAGGTCATATTCTTTCCGCGTTTTGCGCGCATTGAAAAACCGTTTTGGTTCAACCAGTGAAAGCGGCATATTTTCTATGGAAACAGACGGCTTAAAAGAAGTGGCTAATCCTGCCGGGCTTTTTTTGGAAAACCGTGCTGAAAATGCGCCGGGTAGCGTAGTATGTGCTTGTCTTGAAGGCAACCGCCCGATAATGGTTGAGGTGCAGGCTCTGGTTGCCAAAACCCCTTACGGCATGCCGCGGCGTACTGCGGTTGGCTTTGATTATAACCGTGTAAATATGCTGCTTGCCATTTTAGAACGCCGCCTGGGCATGGATTTTGGTAATTTTGATGCTTACCTGAATGTGGTTGGCGGCATGAAAATAACAGAACCTTCGGCAGATTTGGCAGCCGCGGCGGCATTGGTATCGAGCTACCGCAATAAACCGATTCCGCACGGCGTGCTGGCGGTGGGCGAAGTTGGGCTTACCGGAGAAATACGCCGTGTTGCCAATACGGAAAGGCGCATACGTGATGCTGCAAACCTTGGGTTTACAAAATTTGTGGTGCCTAAAGGAAAATTGAATTTAGAACAAAAAACGAAGGGTATTATTCAGGCAGCAACGCTTGAAGAAGCACTGAACGCAATTTTTGACTGAAACGGGCGGTTTACGCCCGTTTTTTTATTGTATTTATGCCATTTGGCAGATTGACACATATTAGTTACTGTGATAAAATAAATAAATTTTGACAATTTTACGGCTTGGTGCTACAATAAAAGAGTATTAGAGTAAAAACCAGCATTTTGTTCAAGGAGGAGCGCCGATGTTTGCCGTAGGAGATAAAATTGTATATCCGATGCATGGTGCGGGAACGGTTCAGGCTATTGAGCAGCATGAACTTGCCGGTGAAACGGTTGATTATCTTGTCATGATGATGCTGCTTACAGATATGCGTGTAATGGTTCCTGTAAAAAATGTGGAACGTGTTGGCCTGCGCCATATTATTGATAAAGAACAGATTCCCGGCATTGAAGAAGCGCTGCGCCATCCGGTGGAAGTTAATCTGCGCGGCGTAACGTGGAACAGGCGCTTTAATATGTATCTTGACAAAATGAAAAGCGGCAATGTACTGGAAGTTGCCGAAGTAATACATGTTTTGCAAACGCAGGAAAATGAAAAGAAACTCTCAACCGGAGAACGGCGTCTATTGGGAACCGCACGGCAGATTCTGGTCAGTGAAATGATGCTGGTGTGCAATGAAACACAGGAAGATGCCGAAAAATGGCTTAATAAGTTTTTTGAATAAAAAACACCGGTGAAAATCGGTGTTTTTTTATTTTTTATACTGTTTTTGCAGGTAGATTTGTAGTACAATAAACATAATCTACAATTATGCCCAAAAGGAGGTGAGAATATGTTAAATAAAGTGCTGAGGATTACTATAGTCGTTGTCTTTGCTGTAACCGGACTTATACTAACAGAATATTTACTGCCCTATATTTCGGATTATTTTGATTATAATTTTTATGGCAACGGCTTTTTTGGCATTGCATTAACAACCATTGTTTCCAGCAGTGTGGGTATTTTTGTGTTTGGCAGCATGGGGATGGTTTTGGCGCCTGTCATTATCAGAAAAATGACAAGCTGGACTGAAAAAACGGCAATATTGCTTTCCCGTGTTCCTACAAGCGATATTATGGTTATCACTTTCGGCATCGCCGTAGGCCTTGTGCTGGCTAACCTTTTAGGCGGCCCGTTTTCGCATCTGCCTATTATCGGCCCGTATATTCCGCTTATTTTCAGCATTGTGCTTTCTATGGTTGGCGCCAAGGTTGCACTGCGCAAGCATCAGGATATTGTAGGCTTTTTTGACCGCAGCCTCCCTTCGCTGAAAGGGGCTGTTAAACCTGCCGCCGTTAAGGATGCGGCTGAAAGCGACCGCCTTTACAGCGATAACAAACTGCTTGATACAAGCGTTATTATCGACGGGCGCATAGGCGATATTTTAAAAACCGGCTTTTTGGAAGGGCGTATTGTTGTTCCTAAATTTGTTATTCAGGAGCTGCAAACGCTTGCCGATTCATCTGACAGCTTAAAGCGCAGCAAAGGGCGCCGCGGGCTTGATTTGCTGCACGAAATGCAGCAGGAAGATGAAGACCGCCTGATTGTTGATTCTACAGATTTTCCGGAGCTTGACGGCGTTGATGCCAAACTTGTTAAGCTGGCGCAGGAAAAACAATGGATTATTGTAACCAATGATTTTAATTTAAACAAAGTGGCAGAAATTCAGGGTATTGACGTTTTAAACATTAATGACCTTGCCAATGCGGTTAAACAGGTTGTTGTTCCCGGCGAAGTAATAAGCATATTTTTGCTGCGCGAAGGCAAAGAGCAGGGACAGGCTGTTGCCTACTTTGAAGACGGCACCATGATTGTTGTCGATAACGGTAGGCGCTTTATCGGTTCTACCGTAAATGCGGAAGTAACTTCCGTATTGCAGACATCTGCCGGGCGCATGATTTTTGCCAAACTGGCTAACAGGTGATGAAAATGGATAAACTAACGGTAATTATAGCTGCTGCCGGCGCAGGCAAGCGGCTTGGGCTTCGTAAAAACAAAGCCTTTGCCGTTTTGGGCGGGCTGCCGCTTTTAGTGCAGTGTCTGCGTATGGTAAGCAATACAGGGCTTGCAGAAAAAACAATAGTTGCCGTCGGTGCAGATGAGATTGCCATGACGGAACGTTTGCTGCGTGATTATAAAAAGTATTTTCCTGCATTGCAGACGAGCGTGGTGGCAGGCGGCAGCGAACGTACTGACAGCGTAAAAAATGCACTGGCAGTGGCCGGCAGCGAAGGTTATATTGCCGTGCATGACGGGGCACGTCCTTTTGCCGGGACAGATGTGTTTGAGCGTACTTTAAAAGCGGCGCAAAAAACAGGTGCGGCAATTGCTGCAGTACCGGTAAAAAATACCATTAAGGTTATTGATGGCGGCGGATGTGTAGTAAGTACGCCGCAGCGCAGCACCTTGCAGGCTGTGCAGACACCGCAAATTTTTAAGGCGGAACTTTTGCAGCGCGCTTACAGCAGTGAAAATTTAAAAGGCGCAGCCGTAACGGACGATGCTTCATTAGTTGAGCGTTTGGGCGTTAAGGTTGCCGTTGCCGAAGGAAGTTACGAAAACATTAAAATTACCACGCCGGAAGATTTGCTTTTGGCGGAAAAAATCTGTGCAGACAGGGGAATGGTTATGCAGACGGAAATAAAAATACCGCAGTTCAGAGTTGGCACAGGCTATGATGTACACCGCCTGACTGAAAACCGCAAACTTATTTTGTGCGGCGTTGAAGTGCCTTATGAGCTTGGGCTTGACGGGCACAGCGATGCCGATGTTGCCGTACATGCACTGATGGATGCGCTGCTGGGCGCAGCAGGTTTAGGAGATATAGGCAAACATTTTCCTGATACCGATGAGCGTTTTAAAGGCGCAGACAGCATGAAGCTGCTTGAGCATGTGCTGAAACTTTTAAAAGAACGATGTTGGCATGTAAACAATGCCGATGTAACCATTATTGCCCAGCGTCCAAAACTTGCGGGTTTTATTCCAGCTATGCGTGATAATCTTGCACAGGCCATGAATTTAGAGCCGGACGCGGTTAACGTAAAGGCAACAACAACAGAAAAACTCGGCTTTACAGGGCGTGGTGAAGGCATTGCTGCCGAAGCTGCGGTAAGCCTGATTAAAAAATGACGGCATCAGCAGATTATGCTATAATATATAAGATTTAATTTTTGGAGGAATGAGTTTAATGTCTAATGAAGTTAGAGTAAGATTTGCGCCCAGTCCTACCGGGCCTTTCCATATCGGCGGCGCACGCAGCGCACTGTTTAACTGGCTGTTTGCCCGTAAAATGGGCGGCAAAATGATTTTGCGCATTGAGGATACCGACCTTGAGCGTTCCAGCCGTGAATCGGAAGAAAATATTAAGGCCGCTTTGAAATGGCTTGGCATGAATTGGGACGAAGGCATTGATGTAGGCGGTGAAAACGGCCCTTACCGTCAGACCGAACGCCTTGAAATTTACAAAAAATATACCGAAAAGCTGCTTGCCGAAGGCAAAGCTTACTATTGCTACTGCACTGACGAAGAACTGGAAGCAGAACGCCAGGCGCTTATAGCAGAAGGCAAAATGCCCCGCTACATGGGCAAATGCCGCAGCCTTACTCCGGAGCAGGTTGAAGCGTACAAAGCAGAAGGCAGAAAACCGACCGTGCGCTTTAAAGTACCGGCAGATAAGCAAATCCTTGTGCGCGATATGGTGCGCGGCGATGTTGTATTTGATTCCAACGGCATCGGCGATTTTGTAATCGTTAAATCCGACGGTATTCCTACTTACAACTATGCCGTTGTTATTGATGATGCTTTAATGCACATTACCCATGTTATCCGTGCCGAAGAACATCTTTCCAATACTCCGCGCCAGTGCCTCATTTATGATGCACTGGGCTTTGAAAAACCGACTTTCGGTCATATTTCCCTTATTCTGGGCAAAGACCATACCAAAATGTCTAAACGCCACGGCGCAACTTCTGTTGACCAGTACCGTCAGCTTGGTTACCTGCCGGAAGCTATTGACAACTTCCTTGCACTTTTGGGCTGGGCGCCTAACAGCGAGCAGGAAATTTTCAGCATGGACGAACTTGTAAAAGAGTTCAGCATGGACCATGTTGCCAAGAACCCTGCCGTATTTGATATTGACAAACTGAACTGGATTAACCAGCACTATATGCGCAAATTAAGCCGCGATGAATTTTACGAAGCAGCTAAACCGCATATGATTAAAAAAGGCTTTATTAACGGCGAAGAATTCGGCGATAAACTGGAATGGCTGAAAGATGTTGTTGCCACTGCGCAGCAGCATGTATCTTATGCAGCACAGGTTCCTGACGATGTTGCCATGTACTTTACCGATAATTTTGATTTTGAAAATGACGATGCTAAAAACGTATTGCTTGAAGAAACCGTACCGCAGGTTATCCGTCTGCTGTTCGACAAGCTGCCGAAACTTGAAGTTTTGGACGGTCCTTCCGTAAAGGCAACTTTTAAAGCTATTCAGAAAGAGACCAAACTTGGCGGCAAAAACGTGTTTATGCCTATCCGCGTAGCGCTTACCGGCAACCAGCATGGCCCTGAACTTGCAGAAATGGTTCCGCTTTTGGGCCTTGCGCGCACGGTTAGCCGCATTAAAAACAGCCTTGATAAGGTTGGCGTGAAGTTATACTAAGGAGCTGTTACCATGGCTATTAAGGTTTATAATACGCTCACTAAAAAGAAAGAAGAATTTGTGCCGCTGCATCCGGGCAAGGCTTATATGTATGTCTGCGGCATTACCCCTTATAATAATCCGCATATCGGCAATGCCCGTCCCTTTGTAACCTGGGACGTAATCCGCCGCTTTTTGGAACATGAAGGCTACGATGTCTTGCATGTGCAGAATTTTACCGATGTTGATGATAAAATCATTAACGCAGCCAACAAAGAGGGCGTAAAATGGAGCGATATTTGCGGACGTTATATTGACGTTTATTTTAAGGAAATGGATATGCTGAACATCCGCCGCGCGCATATTTATCCGCGCGTTTCCGAGCATATGCCCGAAATTATTAATGTGGTGCAAACCCTTATTGATAAAGGCTACGCTTACGAGATGGACGGCGATGTTTATTACAGCGTTGAAAAGTTTGACCGCTACGGCGAACTTTCCGGGCGCAAGCTGGAAGATATGATGGCAGGCGCACGCGTTGACGTTAATGATAAAAAACATAATCCGTTTGATTTTGCTCTGTGGAAAGCAGCTAAACCCGGCGAACCGTACTGGGAAAGCCCATGGGGCAAAGGCCGTCCGGGCTGGCATATTGAATGCTCTGCCATGAGCATGAAATATCTTGGTGAGAGTTTTGATTTTCACGGCGGCGGCAGCGATTTGATTTTCCCGCACCATGAAAACGAAATTGCCCAGTCCGAAGGCTGCACCGGTGTGCATCCATTTGTGCGCTACTGGCTGCATAACGGTTTTATAACCGTAAACGAAGAAAAAATGTCCAAATCTCTGGGCAACTTCTTTACCGTAAGCGATATTCTGGCTCATTTTGATGCTGAAACCCTGCGTTTCTTTATCGTCTCCACGCATTACCGCAGCCCGCTTGATTTCAGTGACGAGCGTTTGACAGAAGCTCAGCGCAGCCTGACGCGCCTTAAAAACGCGCAGGACAACCTTAAGGCACTGGCGCAGATGATTAGCGGCGGACCTACTGAAACAAGCAAGCCGCTTTATGCCAAAGTTGAAGAAATCCGCAGCGGCTTTATGGAAGCAATGCGCGATGACTTTAATACTGCTCTTGCCATCAGCTTTATGTTTGAACTGGGCAAGGAAATTAATATTTATCATCAGCATGTTTCCGGCGGCAGCGAGAAACCGGACGGCAAACTGATTGCCATTATGCAGAATGTGTTTGCAGAGTTCTGCGGTATTATCGGTGTGCTTGAAAACAATAACCAGGCAGCAGCCGCTGAAGAAACAGGCCTGGAAGATAAGCTGATAGAAGCTGTTGTCAACATGCGCCAGGAAGCCCGCGCCGCTAAAAACTATGCCCAGGCAGATGCTTTGCGCAATACTTTGGCAGGCCTTGGCATTGTGCTTGAAGATACCCCGCAGGGCGTACGGTGGAAAAAACAGTGAAGTTTGAACAGTATAAATTAGTAAAACAACATGCTCTGGCAGCCTTACAGGCTGCCGGAACTGCTTTACCGGAAGCGGACAGGCTTAATCCTGTTCTGTTGGCGTACATAGGCGACGTTGTATTTTCGCTGTATGTACGTCTGCGCTTTCTGGCGGCATCAAGCCATATCCGCGTTATACATGATTTAAGTTCCAGGGCAGTATCTGCTGTGTATCAGGCCAAAGCGCTGGAGCAGCTTTCGGATACGCTCACTGAAGAAGAACTTGTAATTGTAAAACGCGGGCGCAATACCAAATCAACCGTTCCCAAAAGCGCCAGCATGCACGAATACCGTATGAGCACGGCGTTTGAGGCATTGGTTGGCTGGCTATTTCTGCGCGGCGAAGATGAACGCCTGGAAGAATTTTTAGATAAATCTTTTGCAATAATACTTGATGGTTTGAAAAAATGAGGTGAAAAAATGCAGGTAAAATTACTGAGGCATACGCCGGAACCGGAAAAAACCGTTGCCATGAGCGCGCGTCTTTGCTATTCTCCTATCGGCGCAGCACAGCTTGAAGAAAAAATTTCAGATGAACAGGCTGCGGCTTTGGTGCGCAAACTTGTTGCGATGGGGCATTTTTCCACTTTGGAACATGTAACTTTTACTTTTGCCATTGAGGGCGTTTCGCGCGTGCTGACGCATCAGCTTGTGCGCCACCGCATTGCGTCTTATTCGCAGCAGTCTCAGCGTTATGTTAAAGAACATAATTTTGAAGTAATTATGCCGCCTACAATCGCCGCAAGGACTGAGGCTAAAGCTGAGTTTGAGGCATTGATGCAGAAGCTGCAGGATACATATAACAAATTTACGGAAATGGGCATTCCTGCGGAAGATGCACGCTATGTACTGCCCAATGCCGCCGAAACCAAAATTGTCTGCACTTTTAATGCCCGCTCGTTGCTGAACTTCTTCAGCCTGCGCTGCTGCATGCGCGCACAGTGGGAAATCCGTGCATTGGCGGAAGCAATGCTGGCAGAATGCAAAAAAGTTGCGCCCGTAATTTTTGAAAATGCAGGCCCGACCTGCGTGAGCGAAGGCATTTGCCGCGAAGGCGCTATGAGCTGCGGACGCCTTGCAGCTATTTTAAAAGCTAAGGAAGCTGCCAAAAAGCAGTAATGGTGAAGCTATGAAAGAAGAATTTATTGCCGGAAGAAATCCCGTAACAGAAGCCTTGCGCAGTGGCCGCGCGCTTAATAAAATAATGGTGCAGGACGGAGCCAAAGGCGTTACGGAAATTATTGCTGCCGCTAAAGCCAGAAATGTGGCGGTGGAATTTGTCAAAAGCGATAAACTTGATAAACTTGCTCAGGGCGTACGCCATCAGGGTGTGGTTGCTTATGCTGCTCCTGTGGCTTTTAAAACGCTTGATGATGCTTTAAAAAAAGCGGCCGAAAAAAACGAAGTGCCTTTTTTGCTGCTGCTTGATGAATTGCAGGACCCGCAGAATTTGGGCGCTTTAATACGCACGGCAGATGCAGCAGGGGTACATGGCATATTGCTGCCCAAACGCCGCAGCTGCCCGCTGAATGCAGTAGTTGCCAAAATTTCCGCAGGCGCTGTGGAATATGTGCCGGTAATTCAAATAGGCAATATTGTGCAGCAGCTTGAAGAATTGAAAAAGCAGGGCTTTTGGGTTGCAGGTGCCAATATGGACGGCGAGCAGTATACAAAAGCCAATTTAACCGGACCGCTGGTGCTTGTTATCGGCGCGGAAGGCAAAGGGCTTGGCAGGCTTGTTAAAGAACACTGCGACATT
>CAJLLL010000011.1 GCA_905207485.1 uncultured Phascolarctobacterium sp. | reverse complement strand
TTTGTCCAGTATTTATCGGTCATTCGCAAGTTTGATGTAAATTTTTCCACTTGCGAGAAAAAGTTCTGCCCTGCGAGAAATTGTTCGGTCGCGCTAAAAAGTGGTGTAAACCCGCATAAACACTGAGTTTTTGAGCTAAACCTGCGAGAAATTGTTCTGAACCTGTGGAAAACTTGTTGCGAGAAATTATTCGGCAACTGTGGATAACTTCTAAATTTCAACAGAAATTAGTTATAAGCCGTTTTTTGCTGTTAGGGGCATAATGAATAGTGGGAATCATAAAAATACGCTGAAAACCAAAATACAGAGAAATTTTGACGTGTTTTATGTATCAGTAATTACCGTTTTTTAGTGATTTGAAAAAAACACTTACACATCCCACCAAAAAAGATATTTAGATTATGAACATAATTTAGATATTTACATTATGATAATAACCTAAATATCTAAATATTTCAATATCTAAATAACGAAAATATAAAAATAATCTAAATATCTTCATTATGAACATTATTTAGATACTAAGATTATGAACGTAATAAAGATACTAACATTATTAAAATACTTACATAATTAAAGTATTTAGGTTACGAAGGTTATTAGAATATCTAAATAATGAAGATATAAAAATAATTGAAATATTAACATTATGAGCATAATTAAAATATCTTAATTATGGAGATTATGAAAGTAATGTAAATATTAACATTACGAGAATAATTAAAATGTATTAATAATTAAGGTTATGTTCATAATGAAAGTATTTAGATTATGAACATAATTTAGATACTTTCATTAGCTAATATTGCAGAAGGGGAGTTAAAAAAATGGCAGAGTTTACAAAAGGTTTTAGTGGTAAAGTAATTTCCGTTGTTAATACAAAGGGTGGAGCAGGCAAGACAACTATTGCTACTAATATTGCTTGCCGGGCTGCAATAGACGGATATAAAGTTTTATTGATTGATGCTGATGCAAGACAATGTTCTTCCTTAAATTTTAGCGGTATAAGAGCTGGCGATACAACGCTTGTTCAATTTCCGGTCGTTGGTATGCCAACAACTGCAATACATTTAGAAATAAATAAATATAATGATTTATTTGATTTAATTGTAATAGATGCGGGCGCAGGCGATAGTGGTATAGTTCGTTCAGCAATACTTGCAGCTGTATATGGCTTATTGGTAATACCTGTACAGCCTTCAACTTTTGATATTTGGGGAGCAGAAGATACATTAAAAATTTTAAATGAAGCCCGCATTATTGGTGATATAAAAACTTATTTGTTATTAAATAGGGTATTACCGAATAAAAAGGCAATTTTACTTAAAGAAGCTAAGGTTGAATGCGAAGAAATAAAAGATGTATACAAAGTTGGTATCTTTAATAACTGGCTGACTGATTATATTGACTTTAAAAATTCTGTTGGGTTAGGAAAGTGTGTTTTTGAATATGCTCCTAATAAAAAAGCGGCTGCGGAATTTGAAAATCTTTATAGCGAATTAATAGAAAAATTAAACGAAGAATAATATCATTAAAAAAGCGGGGTAAAAGTAATGGCTATTGGTAAGAAACCTGTAACGCGAAAAGAAATTAATCTTGATAAACCAGAAGTACAAAATTTTATAAATAATGGAGTTGCAATTCAGACACAGGATAAAATAAATGAAACAGAAAATGTAATTCCCGAAGATAAAATAACAGTTGAACATGAAGCGGAACAAAAAAGAGAAAATAAACGAGGCAGAAAGAGTAGCACTGAAACAGCTAATATGAAATATTACAATTTGCCAATTCCTGAAGATGTTTTTGACGATATTGAGGAGTACATTTTTAAGAAGAGAAAAGAGAGAAAAGTAACAATTAGAGGCTTTATTATAGAGTCAATCAAGGAAAAAATTGAAAGAGAATTGTAATTTGAAAATTTAATATAAAGTATATTCAAGAAAGTTTGATAAAGTTAAAATGTTAATTAAAAGAGTCGGTTTGCATCGGCTCTTTTCTTTTTTGTTATCTTGTTTACTATGACAAAAAGTATCTGAACTATGACAAAAAGTAACCGATAAAAATTTAAGCAAAAATATATCATAAACAAACTCGATACAGCTGAAAGAAAATTTATTAATAGTTGATTTAAGTTTATTATGACAAAAAGTAACCAAAAAATAGATGCTGAAAAAGAGCTTTATTCCAGAAACTAAGATACTATGACAAAAAGTATCTAAACTACGACAAAAAGGAACTTAATTTCAAAAATAAAGTAGTTAAAATATGTTGAAAAGTAGTTAAAAATATGTTATAAATATTACATGCAATGTTTAAATTTAAGTATGATTGAAAGGAGAATGTGAGCAAATGAAACATAAAATCATTGTGTCTACGGGGGGGGGGCAGCCGCAAACTACATAAAGCCATGCAGCGTAAACATGGAGTTAAAATTTAATACATTTCAGAAAAATTTTGAGCATAATCATATAACATTTAACGAATAGAAAAATACGTTAAATGTTGTTTTGGTTATGCTTTTTTATTTAAAAAAAGGAGCTTAACATGAAAAAGATTATATTACTTACCGCATTGGTTTTGCGGAATAACATAGCATTTGCTGCTGGCACCAGCGGATTAGAAAATGCAACAAACAATTTTGTAGGATTTTTACTTGATTATATTTGTCCTGTTATATCGCTTGCAATTATTGCATGGTCGCTCGTTCAGCTTTACAGTTCGAACGGCACGAGTGGTTTTAAAAATTTCTGCGGCAACCTGATTATTGCCGGCATAATTGCATATTTGGAAGAAATATTATCCTGGCTGTTCGGCTGGACGTTCAGTATTTGATTGATGGTGATTTATGAGTACAGCGGTAAATAATACCAATAAACCACCAAATTATAGCGAAAAAGGTAAATACAGCGAAGATGCCTACATAAGAGCTATGAAACGCCATGAGAACGAAATAGGCAATGCAATGATAGGAAAGCGTAATGCGCAGAGGTTTGCATGTGCAATGAGCTTTATTGCAATTATGAGCTTGGGGCTTAATTTTTACCAGGCATCTTTACCTGCATATATGCCTGTTATAGTGCAAACTGATAATACAACTGGTGCAGTTATTGGCAGCCCAATAATGATGGAAAACACCAGGCAGCCAAATGATAAAGAAGTCCAGTATTTTATCTGGCAGGTAATACAAAAAACACGGCAGATACCGCTTGATCCGGTTATGTATAAAACAAACTGGGATAATGCGTATAAATTCCTGGCAAGCGGCGCAGCAAGTAAGTTAGCTAATTACGCAAGTACAGAAGGGCAGAAAGATTTATTGAACCAGGGATTTGCTTCAGTTGCAGAATTACGTTCATACAGCGCATTGCCGGGGCAGGATAATACATATCAGGTTCGCTGGACAGAAACATTTTTTGCGCCAGATGGCAAAGTAGCATCAAAAACTATGATGACTGGCTTCTTCATGATTGAATTTGCAGAAATAACTGACCCGTTAATCAATCCGTTTGGAATTGAAATTAAAGATTGCAACATCACGAAGGAGGCATAAAGTTGAAAAAAATATATGGAATTTTAGCTGCGTGCCTGCTGATGATAAACAGCAATGTATGTGCTGCCGAAAATAACTATATTGTGGAATTACCGGCAGATATTGTTCCGCAGGAAACCAATGAAGGCGTTGTTGATAGTTTTGAAGCTGCCGTTTCGGGCGTTAAGGTACTGCTGCCATATGCGGAAAATAAAATTTATCAGTTATACTGTCAGGAGGGTTTTTTAACAGACCTGATGATGGCTCCCGGTGAAGAAATAACATCTATTGCCGGAGCTGACAGCGAACGCTGGATTATTACAAACATTGCAGCCGGCAATCTTATCAAAAGGCAGCATGTTATGGTAAAACCTGTACAGCGCGGCCTTGAAACAAATTTAATAATTACCACCACGCAGCATGTTTATCATCTTCACTTGCGCAGCGGTAGTTTTCATAACCCAATAGTTGAGTGGCTGTATCCAAATAATTTTGACAGCGGAGATATAACAGAAGTAAAAAATTATCTTGCATTTAATCCTGAAAAACTAAATTTCAGCTATGAATTTAATAAAAAAAAAGAACACTGGGCGCCTGAACAAGTCTTTGATGATGGTAAAAAAACTTATATACGCATGAAGCCGGAAATGTTCAATTACAAAGCCCCATCATTTTTTGTTGTTGACGATGGAAAGCTTATACTTGCCAATCACCGGCTTGTTAAGGGTTATTTTATTATAGACCGGCTCTTCGATGAAGCACGGCTGGTGCTTGGTAAAGAAAAAATAACCATTAAGAGGTCATGAAATGTTAGAAAAATTAAGACGCCTTGTAAAAAAGCAGAATACGGATGCAGAAATCGCTGAAGAAATGGAGCCGACTGGTGATGGTTTTACATCAGCAGAAAATCCAATACCAAAATCAGAAGCCTTTAAATCAAAGCCAATAATAATAACAGTAGTTATCATAGTTATTGCTATTGCTGCATCTGTTTTTTTAAGCCACAGGGTAGCAAAACCGGAAGATGAAGCATCAGCTGAAAAAGATAGGCAGGCACCAAGTACAGGTTTGATTGAAAATGACAGTACAAAGTCTGTACCAGGAACATACAGTGAACTTGCAAAGTTTAAAGCTAAACAAGCCGAAGAAAGCGCTAAAGATAAAAAAACGGAAACCAAAGAAGAACCTTTAATTAAACCGCGTCAAAAAAGCTATCAAAGTATTCCGGCAGCTCCGGCCGTGCCACAGCAGCCACAGGTAAATTATGAACTTGAAGCGCTGCAAAGGCAGCTTAAAGAAAAAGATGCTGCAAACCGCAGCCCGATAGAGTTTAAGGTAAACAGGTAAGATTATGAAAAAAATAGCAAAATTTGTAATAGCCATATGTGCAGCCGGATTTTGTATAACGCCGGCGCCGGTGCTGGCAGATACATATACCGAACAGCAAATTGAAGCCGAAGTACAACGGCGTGCCGCTGAAAAGGAAGCCATGAATGCTGCCATTGCTGAAGAAGTGGCTAAGCAGTCACAAAATAATGCGCCGTATGACCAAAACGGGCAGCAGAACAAGAGAAATTTTGTAAAAAATGAAAAAATGGACAAATTTTACAACAGCGGCAGCCTGCAAAGCAATTTGTCACCTTATCAGCTAAATATGGGTACCGTTATACCAGGTACTTTAATTACAGGTATTAACAGTGATTTACCTGGCATGGTAACGGCACAGGTATCACAGAACGTGTATGACAGCGTTAGCGGGCGTTATTTACTTATTCCACAGGGCACAAGGATAATCGGCACATACGACAGCCAGACAACTTATGCGCAGACCAGGGCACTTGTAGTATGGCAGCGCCTGATACTGCCCAATGGGCGCAATATTGCCCTTGATAATATGCAGGGCATTGACCAGGAAGGGTATAGCGGGTTGCATGATAAAGTAAATAGCCATTTTGGCCGCGTAATATGGTCTGCATTGATTGGTGGCGCTATGACAGCAGGAGTTGCTACGGCAACAGATGTTACTGACAGTGATAGTTACCGTGCTAACGCAGGTGCGGATGCCGCGGATAACATTTCAAGTGCGGTTGATAGTGTAGTCCAAAAAAACTTAAACATTCAGCCGACAATAATAATTCGTCCTGGCTATGAATTTAATATATTTGTAAGCCGTGACTTAATACTGGAGCCATATCAATGACGCCGAAACAACGCATTTTTGTAACGGTTCTTTTTTTCGGTATTTTTTACCTTGCGTTACAGTTTGCAACACAATACGTTGCAGCGGTTTTTAATTATGACCCCGCACTTGCCGCAGAAACAAGCGTAATTTATCAAGGTGAAAGTTTTGTCATATACCAGCCACTTGCTTTTGTTAGTTGGTTTTTTACGTTCCGCGACTATGACCCGGAAGTATTTAAAACGGCCCTGCGTTTTTTCTATGCCGGCGCTATTATTTGCTGCGTTGCCTTAATAATTTGTAAAAATACGCTATATAAAAAGAATAACGGTATTTTTGGCTCTGCGCGCTTTGCAAATGCTAAAGATATTACTGATATGGGTTTTTTTAAAGCTGCTGGTATTTTTATGGGAGTATTCAAAGGCCGCTATTTACGGGATGACAGCGAAACGCATCTAATGATGATAGCTGGTTCCCGTGCAGGTAAGGGCGTTGGCAGCATTATACCTACCTCAATAACATGGCCAGGAAGCATAATTTTTACAGATATAAAAGGCGAACTTTGGAACATTACTTCCGGTTGCCGCAAGTACTTTTTGAAAAATTATGTTTTCAAATTTCAGCCGAACACATTAGATAGCTGCCATTACAATCCGTTAAAGGAAATGCGCATCCGTACGCCGCATGAAATCGCGGACGTTGATAATATGTTGGGCATGCTTGTTAAAAATCAGGATTCTTCCAAGTCAAGTGATATGTCTTTTTGGAATGAGTCAGCAATTATACTTATTAAAGCAGTGGTGCTTTTTCTGTTGTATACGCGACAAAACGCGAGCCTGCCGGAAGTTAATAAATTTTTATTTGGAGCCAGTGAATATATCTGGGATTCCTTATCGCCGGAAGAAAAAATGCAGTATGAAGCTGAGAAAAATGAGTATTTGAATGCGCCGGTCAAATCCAGACTTGCTTATATCCGTAATTATGCTGGTTATGATGATAACAGTAAGAAATGGTTTAAAAGCTACTACAATGATTTATCCGGCAAGCATCCAATCATTGTCAGTTGCTGCAATGATATGATTGGCCGAGAAGAAAAGCAGTTTTCAGGTATATTAGGCAATGTAGGCGCTTTACTAAGGGTATATCAAGACCCTATCCTTGCTGCAAATATGGCTGATTCTGATTTTACAATTACAGACCTTGTTGACAGTGACAGACCATGCAGTTTGTATTTCGTAATTCCACCATCAGAAATATCGAGGCTGGCTCCGGTAACAAATCTAATAATCGAAATGATATTCCATCGGCTGACGGATGAAAGCCGGCTGCATTATGAAAATTACCGCGGTCTGCCAAAATCTAAACACAGGCTTTTAATGATGCTTGATGAGTTTCCTTCCTTTGGCCATTTAGGCATTATGGAAAAAGTATTAAGTTATTGTGCGCAGTTTAAAATAAAATGCTATCTAATCGCGCAAAATGAAAAGCAGATTGAAGAAGTTTATAAAGCCAACAGCAGTATTTATGGCAACACCGACATAAAGATATACCAAACACCAAATGAAAATAAAACAGCGGAAAGTATATCTAAAGCATTAGGAAAAAAGACAGTTACCGTTGCCAGCCGTGGCTTTGGCAGTGCGGTTTTTAATCCGATTGGTGCAACAAGCACTAACGAACACGAAACTGGGCGAGAGCTGCTAACAGTTGATGAACTGCGTGCTTTAGACAATGGTAAAGAAATTATTTTCTACAAAGGTCAGCCGCCTATTTTGTGTGAAAAATTCCGTTTCTACGAACAGCCTAAGATGATGGCAAGGCTTAGCCATCCGCCGGAACAAAGCGATAGTTTATATAGAAACATAAAACCGGTAAAAGAAAGCAAGAAACCAATAACTGTTGAACAGGCAAAAGAATTGATGCGCCAGGCAGATAACACTGAATTAAATTCTTATTCGGAGTGATGATAATGTCAAATGAACGTTTAAAAAAAATAGCAGAAGAAATTGAAAAAAAGAAAAAAGCGCTTGAAGAACTGAAAAAATTACAAAAGCGGGAACTGGCCGCAGAAAGGGAACGTGAACGCAAGGAACGTACAAGGCGCTTAATCATTACTGGCGCAAATATTGAAAAAATATTAGGGTTTGTACCTGATATGGGCCTCCTATTAGGGCTTGTAAGCCTGAATAAAGAACTTTTCGGCAAGGCAGATAGTGACGAAAAGGCGCTGGAATATAAACTTGCCGGTGACGAAATATTAAAGCAGTTAGAGGAACAAAATCTCGCTGCCAAAGTTAAAGGCGCAAAAAATGAATGATTATTTAAAAGAAATTATAAAAGTCAATATAGGGGAATTGCTGCCGTATTTTAATGACGACAGCACAGAAGATATACTTGTTAATCCGGACGGTATGGTTTGGGTAAACCAAAAAGGGAAAGGTGAATATTGCACAGATATTTACCTGAAACCAAGCCAGCGGCTTGATTTTATCAGCATTATAGCTGATGAAGTGCATAAAAACATAAGTGCTAAAGAACCCGTTTTAACGGCAGTGCTGCCTGAATGGGGTTACCGCATTGAAGCGCATATACCACCATCAGTAGAAGAAGCCGCCTTTGCAATTCGTATAGGAGGCAAGGTTGCCATGAGCCTTGATGATTATGTTGCCGCCGACATAATGACGGCAGAGGATTGCAAAGTTATAAGAAATGCAATTAACGAAAAGAAAAACATCCTTGTTGCCGGCGGTACAGGTAGCGGCAAAACAACGCTGACCAATGCCATTTTGAATGAATTTGCAGGCAGCAGTGAGCGTTTTGTTATCCTCGAAGACACTAGAGAGCTGCGCTGTCCTGCAAAAAATAAATATAACCTTTGTTCTTCAGAACATACTACACTCCAGGAATTATTTGAGTCAACGCTGCGCCTTTTCCCAAACCGTATTGTAATAGGCGAGATACGCAAAGGGCCTATCGCTTATGATTTCCTAAACGCATCAATTTCCGGGCATCCGGGCTGCATTACTACGCTGCATGCGGACGGTCCGCTGGATGCGCTGCTTCGTTTACAGTTAATGCTGTTACAGGTTTTCAAGCAGCCGCAGCCGGAATTTATTGCCCGCGCTGTTGATATGGTTATTTTTATTGAACGTGTTGGGCTTACAAGAAAAGTAAGCAGCATTGGCATGTGCAAAGGCCATCATTATGATGCTAATAATAACAGCATATACGAGGTTGATTATTACAAATGAACGAACAGAAGAAACTTCCGGCCGGTTTTGTTGTGCCGGTACTGAACAGTTTAAACCGCCCATCAACCTTTTTATGGGCACCATTCGAATATACAGCAGCCAACCTTGTACTTGGCGTTGTTGTAGGCCTTAATCTTAAAGGCTACCTGATTTTTGCGGTAAATATAATAATCCAGCTTATTGGCTGGCAGCTTACCAAAAAAGACCCGTTTTTTATGAAAATCCTGATGCGCAGCATAAGCATTAAGGGTTATTACGATGTGTAGGTGAATTATGGAATTTTATAACATTATCGAACATAAAATAAAAAAAGACCGGCTGGAAGATGTAATAGAGTGGAAAAGCTTTGTAGCGCCGGGCGTTATTTTAAACCGTGATGAATCCTTTATGCGCATATATGCTTACCGCGGCAAGGATTTGAACAGCTGCACAGAAGATGAAGTTATGGTAAACGCCAGCAGGTTGAACAACATTTTCAAACGGCTTGACGATAACTGGGTAATTTACGCTGAAGCCGTGCGCCAGCAAACAGAACCTTATCCTGAAAGGGAATTTTTAGACCCGTTATCTGCAACCATAGACAAAGAACGCGAACTTGATTTTAATGCCGGCAGCTACTTTGAAACGAAATATTTTCTGACTATACAGTACCTGCCTAACCATACGAAAACAAAGAGCTTTATCAAAAATTTGATTGAAAGCATTTATATAAAAAAGGATGAAGTCATTAGAGATATAGATAAAGAATTTAAAGAGGATTTACATAATTTTATCGCTGAAAGTGACCACATAATGTCGCTTTTTGCTGCTAATGTGGAATATTGCCGGCCGCTCACTGATGATGAAACAGCAACATACCTGCATAACTGCATATCCATCAGGCCGCACAGGGTATGTTTGGGAAACATAAAAGTGCTGCTGAACCAGATATTGACAGATACGCCGCTTGTTGCCGGGTTTGAACCGCGGCTTGGGCATGATGTAGACCCGGAGAGGCAGCATCTTGGCGTTGTGTGCGTCAAATATATGCCGGAAGCTTTAATCCCCTGCGTATTGGACATTTTAAATAATCTTGGCTTTGAATACCGCTGGGTCACCCGCTTTTTGTTTTGCAGTAAGGAAACATCTAAAAATAAACTTGAATCGTACAGAACTGAATTTAACCGCAGCCAAAAACCGGTAAAAGTTCGAATACAGGAAAGTTTTTCACAGGAAGATATACCGGTATATAACGAAGATGCCATTGCCGGCATACAGGAAACAACGGAAGCCCTGCGCCAGCTTGGTACAGATGAAGTTGGATTTGGTTATCTGTCCATGAGCATTGTTATCAGGGATAAAGATAAAAAAATGCTTTCCAAAAAAATTGAGCAGGCGCGCCGCGCGATTGAGATAATGGGCTTCACAACTATTACGGAAAATCAAAATTCCGTTGATGCCTGGCTTGGCAGTTTGCCCGGCCATGCACGGTGGCAGCCGCGCCATCTAATGAGCAGTACGCTTTACCTTGCTTATACTTTCCCGCTTTCCAGCGTTTGGGCAGGTTATAAGCATAATAAAATCATGCAGACGCCGCCTCTTGTGATAACGCAGACAGATTCGACTACGCCGTTTTGTTTAAACCTGCATGTTGGCGATGTTGGCCATACTATGATTGTAGGCCCTACCGGTGCCGGTAAATCTGTACTTTTAAATACGCTGGCTATACAAACCCGCGGCGTGCCAAACAGCCAGGTATTTATTTTCGACCAGGGCGGCAGCTCCCGGTGTACAACAGCCGGGGTAGGGGGTACATTTTTCGATATTGGTAAAGAAACAAAAAACAGCCTCAGCTTTCAGCCTTTAGGGGAAATTGATACTGATGAAGACATCAGCATGGCAAATGAATGGGTTAAGGCGCTTTACGCCAACCAGGGATTAAAACTAACGCCCGAAGAACAAAACGATATTTGGACAACCCTTTTAAAAATCCGCAACTATCCTAAAGAACTGCGGCGTCTAAAGTTATTCAAAAAGCTTGTCAGCTCAGAAAAATTGAAAGAAAGCATTATACCTTATACGGAAGATGGGCCTTACGGAAAAATTCTTGATACTGCTGATGAAGCAATTTCAAATAACCGCTGGCAGGTATTTGAAACTGAAATCCTGCTGCGTGACATGAAAGATGCCATAGAGCCGATATTATTTCACTTGTTTCATAAAATCGAAAAAATGTGCAATGGCCCATGGACGTACATTATTTTTGACGAAAGCTGGGCATATCTGAAAAATGCTTACTTTTTGGGCTGGCTTGAAGAATTTTTGCGCAAAGCCCGTAAAAAGCATGTGTCCGTTATCTTTGCTACACAGGATTTAACAGAAATCGGCAACAGCAGCATAAGTAATCTTGTAGCATCAAACTGTAAAACAAAAATATACCTGCCGAACAGCCAGGCGCTGTCCGAACAGGTATATCCGATTTATCGGGGCATGGGATTAAATGACCGTGAGATAAGGCTTATTGCCGAAGGCATACCGAAGCAGCAGTATTATTACAAATCAGAGCTTGGCAGCCGTATGTTCAATCTGGCGCTTACGCCTTTTGCCTTATCTTTTGTTGGAACATCAAGCCCCGGTGAGCAAATGATGGTTAAAAATTTTCTTGACGAGCATCCGGATGAAGATTTTGCCGAATATTGGATAAGGAGCCACGGTTTTATGGATGCGTTAAATTACTACGATGAAATTCGTGACCAATTAGCGGCCAGAGAAATGTAAATTAACCGGCAACCAGACGGTATATCAGGTAAATAAAGCCACAGCAGGCAACGACGTGGATATACCTGAAAAATACCAATATGGCAATAACGATTAAAATATCCATCAAAGTGTCGGCGTAACGGTAGCCAATGCCGCAAATGAGCAGAATAATCACTGCATACAACAAATAACGTGCAGGGGGAGCAGATTGCTTATCAGCCTTTGCCTGCGGCTCCGGCTGATAAGTCTCCTGCGGCTGCTCGTACTGATAGTTTCTGGCTTCATATTGTTGATGCGAAGCGTAATCCTCGCTGCAAGTATATTGCTGCCGTTGGTCGGCTTCAGTGCCGGGCATGATAACTTCATTAAGCAAAATGCCGTTTTCGGTCATCAGTTTAAATGCTTTGGCCTGTGCCGCCTGTGATTCGGCAGTGTTAGGGTTGTTAGCAGCGAGTTTTAAAAGTTTATTGATTTTAGAAATTAACTTTTCCTTATCGTTCATAATCCCAATCTAAATCCAAAATTGCTGATAAAATTTCCTGCACACGTATAAACTGAAGCTTTGGCAATTTTTCAATAAACTGCCAATTTCGGGCATCGAAATCAAAACTTTTTGGCTGTTCGCAAAGAATGTCGCCAATAGTTTGACAGTCAGTTAAATTAACATGCAGTGGAAAGTCTTTTACCGTCTTGGAGATTGGAACAACTATAACAAGACCGGTACGTTCCTGAAACTCAGTTTTAGAAACCACCAATGCAGGACGGCGTTTTTTGATTTCAACGCCTGCTTGTGGTTCAAAGTCAATCCATATAATATCCCTTTGTTCAGGGACAATCGGCCTCATTTGAAGTATGGGCATAATTTTTTAAACCTACTTTCTTTAAAATTCTTTGCCAAGAGAGGGGCCGGTAGAGATTTCAACAGGTTTGTAATCGCCGGTATAATCCGCAAAAAGTTCTGTAAGTGTACGTCTACGCAATCTTTTAACGAGAATTATACGGCCGTCTTCGGCAAAAATTTCTACAGTATCATTAATGCCGATGTTGGCTGCTTTTAATAAATCCTTGCTGATTCTGATACCTTGGCTGTTGCCCCATTTTACAATAGTTCCTTCAATCATGTTTTCGTCCCTTTCTTATATAACCCGTTTTAGGGGTTGAACGGCAATTCAACCTTCTTAGTTGCCGTATATACAAAGTATATACCAATAATAAAATTTTGTCAAGGAGGCAATCATGAAGAAATCCCTTTTAATTTTAGCGTTCGCCGGAACTATGGCGTTATCACAATCTGCGTTTGCACTAACCGTATACGACCCGACAAATCATACAGAAAATTTAGCGACAAAGTTAAATACGGTTGAAATGCTTCAAAAGCAGGCTTTGCAGATACAGCATGAATTATCTAATCTGGCAAAACTTGACCCAGCCATGAGCAATGAAACAACGGCAAAAATCCGTAATAACCTTAATCAGCTTAATGATATACGCAACAGCATTAATGCGATTGGCACAGATTACGAAAAGCTGATGAACGGCTTTGATGATATTTTTCCGGATTATGAAGACTGGAATGGATGCAGTGCAGAGCAATATGCGAAACAGGTAGATAAAATTAATGATGCCTGGGATGAAGCCGTTAAGCAGGCTATGGGCAGCGCATCCAACGCAAGCCCCGAAGAACAGGCAGCAACCATGGAACAATTATCAAACCTTTTATCTGCATCACAAAATGCAGAAGGTGCCATGGGTGCATTGCAGGCCAGCAACCAGCTTACAGCCTTAACTGTGGCTCAGCTTAAAAAAATGGAAACGATGATGGCTGACAGCATGCGCACGCAAAACATGTACTACGAAAAACAAATAGCCGCAGAACGCGCCGCCAAAAAACGTAAAGAAGAATTTTACAAAAATAATGAAAAATACAAAGACGTAAGAATTGAAGCAGGTAATTCAAAATTAGGGCATTTTAAAGGTGGGAACGAGTGATGATAGGGTCATTTATTTTAGATAATGTGATTTTAATAATAATGGCTGCCTTTTTTCTACCGGCGATAATTGTATTTCTATATAAGTTTCGTAAAAAGACAGATAGAGGGCTTGTTTTTCCGGAAGCTATAATTGCAGGGGTGATTGTGGAGTTAGTAGTGCTCTTTGGTATTTTGATTATAAAACCGTTGCCAGATGCAGAAACCATTAAAGCAGAGGCGGTAAATAAAATCGAGAGCCAGCTTATGGATAACCGTGTAGAACTTCGTAAACGTGTGAGCAAAGAGGAAAGTGTATTATACATCATCAATGATAAAGATTTAAAACGGTTATCCACTAAAGAGATGCTGCATATTAAGGGCATGATTGAAGATGATGTTCAGTATCTTTTTAAAAATGGCTATCAGATAAAAACAAGTAACAATGGTGTATGGGTATTTGCAAAATAAAACAGCCCCCGCAAAGCGGGAGCTGTTAAGGTTTATTTATGAAAATGGCCGAGTTTGGAGCCAGAGCTTTCGCTGAATTTTGGTGTTTCTTTTATACGGTCAATAACAAATGTACCATCAGAAAAATCTGTTATTAAACGGTTTTTCGTGCTGCTTAGTGATTGTTTAACGATAGTAACATTCTTTTCTTGCAGAGTTTTTTTGACATTTTCTGTCATAACGAAATCTTCAGAACCTTTTCTTTCGGTTTTTGCATCTTTGCTGTTTTTATTAGACTGAACTTCCTGTTTAGCAGTGGAGCTGCTGGAGGGCGCAGAAGCTTTTTTTGAAGATTCGATGTCACCGCAGCCTGCGGCTGCAAGAGCAGCAATAAGGGTGCAAGCTAAAATAAATTTTTTCATTGAATTACCTCTTTTCTTAATTATTTAGGAATTAAATGGTCGCAGTTCTAATGGGCTGTGTGGATTGAAATAAATAGACAAACAAACAATTAAAAACTTTTCCAGCATTTAGCTTTTAAAAAGTCCTTTATAACATGGACGGCACTGGCGTCTTCGTTATCGGCTTCATAGTATTTTACCAGTAAATGTTTAAATTCAGGTACTTCTTTTTCAGGTATAACTAGCAGGCCAGCTCCTTTGCCAATCAGATAGTGGTTAGCAAAGATAACGGATGCGCGTTTATTGCCATCAGTAAACACCTGGCATTTCATGCAGTAAAGGCACAATTCTACGGCAATATCAATAGCTTCAGCATCAGCAGAAGTTATGTTTTTAATAGATTCTTTAACATCCATTTCCATTGGAATAGGGGGAACATAAGATGAACCACCGATACTTACAGGCACAGCCCTGATTTTACCGCCATCATAAAAAAAGCCTTCGTTGACAAGCCGGGCTATATGGCATAAGACATAATAATCTGACGGCGAAGTTATTACATCTTCATCAAGTATAAATTCCCAGGCATGTTTTAAATTGAGTATTTTTTGTATATCAGTAGGAGTCATGCCAGAAACGGCACCGTTTTCTAAAATATTTTCTGTTTGAGGGAAAGTAGTTGTAACACCTTCTAAAATTGCCTGGTCATAAATATTAGCCTTCATATTGGCTCTGGCAAAATCAAGATTAAGCCTTATTCTGGGTGCAAGTTCAGTTTTTTCATATCCAAGAAGTGCCAGTTGCTTTTCTATCTGGCGCAGAGATTTTTTTAAGGCACGTGCTTCTTTGGCGTAGCGCAGCAAAGCAGCATATAATTCATCAGAATAACGGTCAACGTAAGTTGATGTCAGTTTTCCGGCTATACGTTTGCGTACATATAAATATTTACCGGACTTGTTTTCTTTAATTTCAGGAGAATCATGGTACGGAAGTAATGCCAGCCGGGCCTGTATATCGGCTTTATTTTGAAGCAAATCCCGAAGTTCGGTAAAATTCCTGTCATCAACCATATAATCACCACCTTTAGGGAACATTTTACAAAAATTATATCAAAAAGTTCCCTAAAATGCAATTTAAAAACATAACAAGGAGAAGAAAATGGATTTTGCATCTTTAGACATGATATTACAGCAGTTTGAGAACCTGTTTACCGGCGGTATGGGTACGATACAAGGGCATACCTTTGGCATGCTGCAAATACTTGCCCTGCTTGATGTTGCCTTGGCACTGCTATTAAAAATGGCTGGTGGGGTACAGTTTCAAACACTGGTCAATAAAATATTGAAAATAGGGTTTTGGGTGTTTGTGGTATCAGAATATGATACCTGGATTAACGCCATTATAGATACCTTTTCAGAACTTGGTTTAGCTGCCGGTGGTGGTAATGTAGGTTTGGAGATGTTAAAGCGCCCATCAATGTTATTGGAAAAAGGTTATGATTTGGCTTCAGATTATCTTTCATGGGTCTCTAAAACTATTACCGGTGTAGATAGTTTTTTTTCTAACTTTGATTTGATAATAGCTTCATATTTGGGAGCAGGCCTAATAATTCTTGCTTTTATGATAATTATTTTTCAAGTTTTCATTACCTTCATTGAGTTTTATATTTTCGCGCTGCTCGCAGTATTTTTCCTGGCCTTTGCTGTTTTCAACAAAACAGCCTTTATCAGCGAAAAGGTTATAGGCGGCGTATTAAGTTACGGCGTAAAACTAATGGTCTTAGCCTGCGTTTTAAGCGCCATAGGGCCTATTGTTGATTCATTAGATTTCTCCATACAAAAAACGCCGGATTTAGACCACATAATAGGTGCATCCGCCTGCTGCTTAACGCTTGCTTTTGTAAGCTGGCAGGCTCCGGCAGTTGCCGCGGGTTTGATGAATGGTTCTCCTTCGCTTACAGGTGGCACGGCCGCAAGCAATGCCATGGCAGGCACAGCCGGAGGAATTGCCGGCGCTATGATTGGCGCAAAGGCATTAAGCCCGGCAGGCTGGGCAGTAAGCAAAGTACCTGGTTTAAGTGGTGCCGCCCGTGGTGGTTACACCAATGTTGGTGCTAATACTACGCCGCTAATGGGTGCTGCCCGCGGAGCGTTCAGTCACATTAAAAATGGTATTGCCGGTATGTCCGGAGAGGGGACGGCAATAGGCAGAATGCGAAACAATTATGCTGCTGGTTATGCTACCGGCTCGCAGGCAGTTAGTGAAAGTTCAAATTCTGCATCTTCGGGAACATCAACATCATCAACTAATACAAGTGTTGGCAGTATGGCAGGGGTTTCTTCCAGAAGTTCTTCGGGTACAAACAGCTCTACTAATTCTGCATCAACAAATACAGCAGGCAATACTTCATTTGCTGCTACAGGTTCACCTTCGGAGAAAAGTTTTTCAACGGCAGGCAGCACAACAAAAGGAAGTTTTTCTGCCAATGATGCCGACAATAATTCTTCAGCAGCAGCTTCTAACAATACTGCTAATACTTCCGCTGGCGGTCATCAGCCGGCAAGGAATGTTAATAAACCCAAAACCGGCGCACTTTCCAAAATGGCAATAATGAGCCAGGCGGAAAAAGCAGTGCCCCCGGAAGCGCAGCCCAGTGGTGGCATGGGCTTTCAAATAAGGGGGGATGATTGATTGTTAATTAATCGCGGCTATTGCCGCATTAATGTAATAAAGAAAGGCGTGATAAGTTGAACCGTAAAAAAATAACCGCTATTGTGTGTGCTGCTTATATAAGTGGTAGCGCGACAATATTTCCAGGTAATTTAACCTTTGGTGAATATTTGCAAGCATCTGTGCAGGAAAATTTTTACCACAAAGCCTCAGCGCAAGAGTTAGCCGTTGATGCTGCCGCTTCTGAAGATGAAAAAAACCTTTCAGATGATGAAGCTGCGAAGGAATACGAAAAATTGATTGCGGATGCACAAGAAGCCCGCAGGCAGGTAGAAGAAGCATTAAAGGTTTTCAAACAAGCGAAAGAACAAGAAACTGCTGCCAAAGAGACAAGTATAGTGCAGAAGCAGCAACAAGATGAAAATGATAATTTTATAGATGGCAACCTCTTACCGGGAGATTATAAGCAAGGCTATGAATTTGCAGATAATAACACAGACAGCAATGTACTGTTTGATGTAACGCCGCCACCAGATGATGATGCAACACGGTTTGATTATGACCCCGGCAGCACATACCAGGTTTATTGCCGTCCGGGATTTACAACCGACGTCCAACTTGCGCCCGGCGAAAAAGTATTAAAAATAACAGCCGGCGACAAGATAAACTGGGAATACAGGTATATGGCAGATAAAAACGGGTATCACTTGTACATAAGCCCGACGCAGATGGGGATTGAAACAAACCTGATTATAATTACCGACAAGCATAATTACCAATTAATGCTTGCTACATCAAAGCAGTTCTATCCCATTGTTAAATGGAACTATCCGCAGGAACATTACGAGGTGCAAGATGATAAAAATATCGTAATGGAAGTAAAATCGGTTGACCAGCTTAATTTTAAATATAACATCAGCCGTGCTGAAGAATATCCATGGACTCCTGAATGTGTTTTTGATGATGGATTCCGCACATTTATCCGCCTTGCTCCCGGTAAAGCAGACAAATACCGGCCGCTTCTAATGATTAAAAAAGCAGGACGCTGGATGCTAACCCAATATGCCGTAAAAAGTGGTGCCTTAGTTGTTGGCGAAACTTTTAGGGAAGGCATGTTAATACTGGGTAATGGTGAGCAACGTAAAACAGTTAGAATTGAAAAGGAGATTTAATTAATGGGAAAGCCGGTTAAAAGATATGAATATCATCATGGCTGTTACGAAGTTTGTATTATCGCTGCTTTTAACGAATGCGAACTTGAATTTACTTTTAAGACACCTGTTATAGCTGACGGAATGGGTAATTTGGGGTATGCACTTGCTCCGGACGCTGTACAGAAGGAAAACTTCCTTGTTTTTTGTGCGTTTGCCAATAGTTGTTTATTTGAAAATGAAAAAAATATTAAATTTACAAAAGGTAGCGTTATTGATAATGGCGATAAATATACGATCACATATGAAAGTGAGAATGAATGTATTGAAGTAACGAGTGACTTGGAGTTTTTGGCTACAACCATACAGGATATTAAAGTTAAAAAAATATCTGCACCAGAGCTTGTGGAAATCAAAGAGTGAGGAGTGAAATAAGTGGAAGAAATAATTGAAGTAACAAAAGAAGAAGCCGCTGCATGGGCGTTCCATGAAGATGCTTTGGATTTAATCGACGTACTTGCAGACCCAGTTGAACCTGATACCTGCCTTGCACCTGACGAGGAAGATTATCATGGCTGAAAAGGTAAATAAATTAAAGCAGGCACATGATGCTTTAATACAAGAAGTAATTGAGCAGATGGCGCAGGGAAATCTTCCTTGGCGCAAACCGTGGAATCTTAAAACCGGAATTGGTGGATTGCCAATAAATGCAGTTACTAAGAACAGATACCGGGGCAGCAACCTTATCTTTTTATCAATAGTACAGGAAAAAGAAGGGTATAAAGACCCGCGGTGGATGACATATAACCAGGCTAAAGCAATGGGCGCACATGTGCGTAAGGGCGAAAAAGGCTGTATTGTTGAATACTGGATGTGGGAAAAAGACGCCCTTGATGAAGATGGCAATAAAATTAAGGTTAAGCTGGAAAAACCTGTTCCGCTGCGCAGCGTTGTTTTTAATGCAGAACAAATTGACGGCTTAAAGCCATATGTGCCGCCGATGCAAAAATGGGAACTTGAAGAACGTGCGGAACGCATTATAGAAGCAGTTGGCGTACCGGTTCTGCATACAGCAGAAGACCAGGCATATTACACCAGGATAGCAGATGAAATACATCTGCCGGAAAAAGTTTCTTTCCCGAACCAGAACAAATATTACGCGACAGCGTTGCATGAGTTATCGCATGCAACCGGGCACCCTTCCCGTCTGAACAGGGAATTTGGCGCTTTTGGTTCAGAAAAATATGCCATTGAAGAATTGCGTGCGGAAATTGGCAGCATGTTCTTATGCCGTGACCTCGGCATTGCAATGGATAACCAGGACGTACAGCATGCAGCATATATACAGAGCTGGATTAGTATTTTAAAAAAAGACCCTGATGTTTTATTTAAAGCTGCCTCTGACGCTGAAAAAATTTGTGATTTTATCTATGGCAAAGAAAAAGAACTGCTGAAGGAACAAAAAGTTGAACAAGCGGTAGACGATAAAACAGAAGCGCTTAATGCGAAGCTGAATAAATCAGAAGCTGCTGTTTTACTTGAAGAAACAAAAGCAAAAATGGCAATGCGGCTTGCTGATGGGCGTAACCCACAAGGGCCGTATATTAAAAATGAATACATAACAGAACTGTCGCCGGAAATGGCAAAGCATGTAGAAGTTTTTGATAAATGTAAATTCTACAAATCTGACCTTTCCGCGCTCGGCAATCAGGTGCGGTTCAAAGATTGTGACTTTCATGGCTGTGTAATGCCGCAAAATTTAAGCGATAAAAGTTGGAGTTTTGAAGGCGAAAAATATTTTGTTGGCATTGATTTTGCCGGTACTGACTTGAAGACTATTGATTTATCCGGCAGTAATATGCTGTTTTGCAGTATAACTGACGCTAACTTGCAAGGTACTGATTTAAGTGCCAGCAAATTTACAAACTGCCTTTTTGGTAAGTCTAATATTACAAACATGAACATATCGGGCAGCGTTTTTCAGAGCGTGGAAATTGCAAACAATACAGGGACGGCAAAAGCGGATATAGCAATTTTTGCCGGCAATGATGCCGCTAAAAATAAGATTGCCCAGGGATTAGGATTAAATCCGGATACCGGCAAAACTAATATACCTGGGCAGTATAATACTCCCGAAGCAGCAAGCATTGAGAAAATAAAGGGGTATAAGCCGGTATTAGGTTATCCTGTTACCTGCCGCGACATGTATTGCCAGGAGGCTCAAAAACAGCTTAAAGAAGGCAGAAAAATTAATGATGCGGAAATTGCCGCAGCGCTGGCAGGACGCTATAACCACAGGGAAATAGCTGCTGTTTTAGCGTCTACAAGCCCTTATATTAAAGACCTTACTGCTGCAAGCAAAACAGTGGCAAAGTCATTGGTATTAAGTAAATCGACAGGATTGGAGATGTGATGTTGATAAGAAAATATATAATATGCCTGCTGCTATTTTTAACTGTTGTGTCAACAACGGGCGTTGCATCAGCCGCACCAATAACTAGTCCGTTTGGTTGGCGTGTGCATCCCATAACTGGTGAGTATAAATTTCATACGGGTCTGGATATTGGTTATGACTATGGTGACGGCATAGCAGCTATGCTGCCAGGGAAAGTAGTATACAGCGGTTGGTACGGTGGTTATGGCAACTGCGTTATTTTGGAACATGACGGAGGAGACCATACTTTATATGCACATTGTAGTGTACTCTATTGCCGTTATGGGCAATGGGTAGATAAAGGCAGTGTGATAGCTGCTGTTGGCAGTACAGGAAACAGTACCGGACCACATTTGCATATTGAATGGTGGCATAACGGCCAGTATGCTGACCCATATTTACTTTGGAGTTGATAAAATATATGGATTTAAAAAAGATAGATATGTTGGAAACAGGTTTGAATTTAAAAAAAATGCGGTTAAATAAAAGAATAACGCAACGTGAATTAGGTGAAAAAATAGGTTTAACTACAACCCTGGTATCATGTCTTGAACGGGGTGCTGTTAATCTGACAATGGAAAATGCCATAAAATTACAGCAATTTTATAAGTGCAAATTTGAAGATTTTATTGTATTGAAAGGCAAAGATAAATGACAAAAAGTATAGAGAAGAATGTAATTGTATATAATCTTAACGGCATACAAATTGCAAACACATTGCCAAGTAAGGCCCGCAAATTATTACGGGATAAAAAAGCAAAGGTTAAAAGTATTAAGCCTTTTGCTATACAAATGCTGCAAATAACAGGAACAGCTAAATGAAACGAAGGGAGCAAAAATTATGAACAAAAAAGAATTAGTACAGGAAATTAGCAAACAGACGGGATTTGCACAGAAGGATGTCACAAAAATGCTTACTGTGTTTTTGGATTTAATTAAAGAAACAGTAGCAAAAGATGAAAAATTACAGCTTATAGGCTTTGGTACTTTTGAGGCCCGTAAACGCAATGCACGGCAAGGTATCAATCCAGCAACCGGGAAACCCATAAATATACCGGAAACTTATATGCCGTCATTTAAAGCTGGCAAATCCTTCAAAGATTGTGTTAATAAAAATAAAAAATGATAAAAAGCAAAAATTTTTAATCAACTAACCTCTTTCCGAAAAGAGAGTAATGGTGCTGAGGCTGCCATTAATTAAAATTCGGAGAGAGGTTTATTTTTTTAGGAAGGGTGATAAAGTGCCTGTTGTAATTAATCTTGGGCGCGATATAACCGTTACAAAATTATGTGACGGTGCAAAGGCCATTAAAGTAATAGACCACAGGAAAATCCGGCAGGAAAAAGATATTGTCAAATATCCGCATTTACTTGAAGAATTTTTTAAGGATTTAATAAACCAGATGCCGGACATCAAAAATGAAAAAATAATAATAGCGCTGTCTTATGGCAGCGGCATACAATACCGTACATCTGCGGTATCTGCAAACGATATTATTATTGATGACCGCAAATTAAAACCTGAAGAAAAAGAAAACCTGGTACTGGATAAATGTATAACATTTTTACCTGCGGGGCTGTCAAGCATTGCAAAGAACTGGGAAGTATGCGTAATGGACGCATATGTTGGCGATATAGATGTTATTGTTTCCTGCTGCTATTTGCCAACAGATTATTTAGATAACATAAAGGTAGTTGTAGAATCACTTGACTTAGATGTTATGCAGATAACAAGTCATGCCTACGGCTTGTATAAAATACTTGACCCAAAAGACAGACAGTTATTATTTGAAATACCTACAGGGTGGATGGCAGTTAATGAATTCGGGCTGGCCTGCTGGCCACGCCCGCAGAACTGTCAAATGACAAAAGAGCAAATAATCAATGATTTGTCATCAACAACTGAACGTCTATTTAAAATTGATGCGCAAAAAATGAATGAAGTGCTGGATAATACCGCGCTGGATATATACCTTAAAAAGCCTATTGAATATGCAGGCTATCTTGACCCATTCGTTTGTGCTGCTGCCGGATGCGTAATTAATAAACTGCCGAAAACAGTAAAAGCTGATGAAACGGCTGAAATTGAAGAGAAAGGGGGCATGTTAGGTGAAATTACCAGTAAACTACGGCAACTTTTTGCTAAAAAAGGACAGTGATAAAGCCCGCTATCAGTATAATAAGTCACTAATCAGTTTGTGTATGAGTGCTGTTATGGCTTTTGCGGTTACCGGAGCAGTTTTAAACGGATTGGCGCTTGCATATACGCATATGACGACCCCTAAACAAAATTATGACGTTAATTATTTTAATAAGGCCCAAAAGCTGTCAACGGATGTTTCAAAAAGCATTGCCTTATACAAAGACGCAAGGCCGGATGGCATCAATGCAATAAAAACGGTGCAGGTTTTCAGTGTAAAACCTGCAGGAGTGGATATTGAAAATATAAAAATCGACAGCAAAAAATATATTGTTACAGGATCAACAACAGATATGAAACTTGCCAACGAATATTTAGGCAAAATGAACTTTGGCAAAGAGCGCGAAGCCGCAATAAGCAATATTGTTACCAAAGACGATAAAAGTACTTTTACCATTACTGTGACGGAAAAAGCAAAGCAGCCTAAAGCCAAACCGAAGAAAGGGGGCGCCGGTAAATAATGTGGAACGCTTTTAACGCCGATAACAGTGGCTTTAAACAGAAAATATACATATATATCCTAATAACCCTTTTAGCCATTGGTATGGCGTATGTATTAAATTTTATGCGCGCTACGCAAGCTGCCGAAAATAACAAGTTAGCTGCTACATATACAGCACAATCAACATGGCTTAATCAAATAGACTATGAGGAAATGGATGCTTTGTATAAAGCAGTTTTAAAACCTGTTAAAGCCAACCAGATTGAAAAAGTACAGTCTGAGCAACTTGAAATACTGCGCAGACACAACCTAACAGTTGAATCTGTACGTAATAACAACGATAAATCCAATAAGAAAAAAGCTAAAATCAAATCTGTATCCACTGAAATCAGTATGCAAGGCAACTGGGATAATTTGATTGCAGCCTTAAATGAATTTGAAACACATAATCTGGTAGTTATAACAGAACTGGATATTAGCCCGGATAAAAAGACTGGCCTTATTGAAGCCAAAATGGGCTACAACATTTATTATCAGTAAGCCGGAGGTATAACAAGTATGCGAAAAATAGGAGTCACAACAAGGCTTGGAATATACGCGGCAAGCGTTATAGCCGGCGCTTTGGTTTTTGGCAGTTTAGCTTATCTATCTACGCCGGCAGAAGTTAAGCCTAATCCATTACCGGTAGTAAATTTTGCCAACACAGACCTTGATACTGGCAGCATAACCGGCACATCCCCGTTTGCATTGCCAGCATTACAGCAAATGGATGTCCCTGATATGCCGGTGCCGCCAGGCGTACCATCCATGCTGGGTGCAGGTATGCAGGCAGATGTTTTAACTGTTATAGGCGTATTACCGCCTGACGTTGTAATCCTGCAAAAAGGTGGCGAAACTTTGACTGCCAGAGCTGGCAGTGCCACAAAATGGGGAACCGTCAACAGCATATCATCTTCTGGTGCTACTATAGACGGTGCTTTTATAAAAATAAAATAGGATTGGAGTTTGTAAATCTTGAAAAAAAGTAAAATTAACAAAATTGCAGCCATTACTATGTCTGCCTTGATGTTTACACAATCTGCGTTTGCTTTTCAGGTAGACTTTGCCCCTGGTACTCCGCTGGTTGAGGCCTTGCGTGCCCTGGGCTATAAAGCAGGCAAAAACGTAATTATTAATGGCGATTTAAACGGAACCGTTGCCATGAGCATGGGTGACACTGATTTTGACACAGCCATTAAAGCATTGTCCTTAACACATAACTTTAGCTATGAAGAAGTAAACGGCGCAGTGCTTATCGCGCCGCAAAAATCCATGAATACCATTAAAACTTTTAAATTAAAACACCTGGAGCCGGACTATGCCGCTAAGCAGATGGGGCTTTTGGTTGAGGATGATAATGTTGTTGTAAACAGCGACCTGCACAGCATTACCGTATCCGGCAGCAGCGCAGATTTGAACCGAGTGGAACGTGAACTACAGGAACTTGATAAAGCACAGCAGCAGGTAAATATCAAAGCGACATTTATAGAGCTTTCAAAGGGGAAAACTCGTGATTTAGGTCTTAGCTATACTTCTGACCCGTGGACAAAAAACACGTCACAAAGTGGCTATAATGGCTTTGTATTCGGCGTAACCGGCGCCCACGAAGAAACACTTTCCAACGGCAAGGTGTTGGCACGCCCGAATGTAACAACCTTTGACGGCCGCCAGGCAAAAATCATGATGGGCGATAAAGTCCCGGTATTTACATCTTCCAGCGATAGCACCGATACTGATGCAGATACCACAATGACAGTAGAATATAAAGACGTTGGCATACAGCTTGACGTTTTACCGCGCATAAATGAAGAAGATAAAGAAACTATTACAATGGTTATCAAACCTTCCGTATCCACTATTACAGAGTGGGTAGAAAGCGGTAATAACAAGGCACCGCAAATTTCTGAGCGCAGCGCTGAAACTACCATCCGTGTTAAATCCGGTGAAACCATTCTTCTGGGCGGATTATTAAAGGAAGAAGAAATTAAAAATATTAAGCAAATTCCTATCCTGGCTAAAATCCCGCTGCTTGGAGAACTTTTCAAATCGCGCAGCCTGGAAAAATCCCAGTCTGAAATTGTAGTCGCGATTACACCGACCATTGTTTATGACGAGGACGGCCGCCCACAGGTGGAAATGCAGAAAATGTCTCCTAATCTGCATAAGCAATTAAATAAAATGCAGAGAGAGCCGGAAGAAAGCAATATTGATACTGAAGCACAAAACGCCATTGATACCAGAAATGCGGAACTTGAAAGCCAACACGAAGAAGATACTAAAAAATTAGCAGAACATAAAGATGAAATTAAGCGCCTTGCAGAAGAAAATAAGCGTATGCGCCGCGAACTTGAAAAAAACCAGCAAACTATGAAAATGGCTTTAGATGCCTTAAAAGTAGGTGATTAAGATGCCGGCATTTGAAAATCTTATCACGACAGTTGATATTAAGCCTTCGGTACTGGCTATGGTTGATAAAGACTTGATGGAGCAGCGTTTCATCATGCCGGTTGATTTTGACGAAGAAAACGGCATTTTAACGATTGTTACCAGCAATTACCAGGATGTTATTACTGATATTGCCATGATAACTGAAATAATTGCTGGAAAAAATGACGGCCATGTTAAAGGATTAAAGGTTGAAAGCGTAACCTATGAAAATTTTTCTGCTGGTTATAATTACCACTATAAACAGCCATTTACACCTGCAAACGCAGGTGTACAAAAGGCTGTATCCGCTGCTGAACGGGCAATAACAACCGAACAAACGAAAAAAGCTGAAGAAATACTGCGCAAAGCTATTGACATGAAGGCCAGCGACATCCACATTACGCCGTGGCGTGACAGCACGCATATACAATACCGTGTTGACGGCAAACTGCGTGAATCGGGCATAGCAATATCTAAAGAAGACGAAATAACAATCTGCAACTACTATAAACGTAAAGCCGGTAAAAACGTCAACCCACTAATGCCCGAAGATGGACGTTTTACTTACCTGGGCACTTCTTTCCGTTTATCCACTATGCCTTATGGTGGTGATGGTGAACGCAGCAAGGTTGTTTTAAGGCTTTTGTCTACCAGTGACTATGTGCCTAAAATAGAAGAATTAGGCTTCAACGAAGAAGAAGTAAAACATTTGCGCAGGCTTAGCCATAAACCCAGTGGCATTATGCTTGTATGCGGGCCTACAGGTGAAGGTAAAAGTACCACTCTTTACAGCCTGATTGCTGAACTTGCAGCGACAGGTAAATACATCATTATTACATTTGAAGACCCCATAGAGCGTTATATCGACGGCATTGCCCAAGCACAAATAAGAGAAGCTGATGACCCAAAGAATAATTTTGGCTTTCCTTGTGGTATGCGCAGCGCATTACGTCAAGACCCGAATATTATTGAAGTAGGCGAAATTCGTGACGCCGAAACAGCGCTTACAGCCGTTCAAGCATCACAGACCGGCCACTTGATATTTTCGACGCTCCACGTCCGCAACAGCATATCCGTTTTCAGACGTTTGAGGGATATCGGCGTTAATGTTTCCGGTTTTTCGGAGCAGATTATAGGCATTGCTTCACAGCGTTTACTGTCCAAAAATTGCCCGCATTGCAAAAAACGTATTGAAAGCCCGCTTAACAGCATGCTCCGTCCTCATGATTTGAAAATGCTGGAAGAAGGCAAATACAGCTATATATCAACGGGTTGTGAATATTGTTCCGGAACTGGCTTTTTAGAACGTGTGCCGGTAATAGAAATTATTGAATTTAATAACTATTTGCGAGATTATTTTGCAGAACGGCATGGCCTTATTGATATTGAAAAATTCCTGCGTAAAGAATTTAACTTTAAATCACTTTGGGACAAAGGCATGAACTACGTTGCCAAGGGCGAAGTGTCACTTGAAGAACTGTTAAGCCGCATAGAGCCGGACGAAGATTTGTCGAAAGTGAGGGCTTATATGAATGAACCTGGTAGATAAAATTAATGAAATTTTTGATAAACCTAAAGAAATTGATTTTTATTCCATCTTTAACTATTTAAACCTGTTACTATCCAGCGGCAGTGATATGCCAAATGCAGTAGCAGATATTGCAAAATTTCAGTCAAAAAAAGTTTTATCATCAGCCTTGAATAACATTAGCCGTAATTTGCGGGCTGGCATTTCTACTGGTATGGCTTTTAAAAAAGAAGCAGTTTTTCCGCGAATTGTAGCGCCAACTTTAGAAGCCGGTGAAAAATCCGGTCATTTATCGGCAACATGTAAGAAACTATCTGACTTAATGTTTATGCAGCATAACCTTTATACCAAAGTAAAAAACGCATTACTTGTTCCTAAAATTGCTTCTGTAATGATGACGATAATGGCAATCGCGTATATTAAAATTGCCATACCGGAATACATTGTATTATATCAAGATAATGATATACCGCTGCCGTGGCTTGTTGTAGTAGTTACTGATTTTGTAAATGCAATAGTCGATTACTGGTATATTACTCTGCTTATTTTTTTCCTGCTTTACAAGGCTTTTGGATGGTTTGTAGAAAACAGGAGCGATATTGTAGACAGCATTAAATTAAAACTGCCTATTTACCGTGATTTGCATTTTAATTTTCTGCAACATCAGTTTGCAAGCATTTTATCTATTATGCTTTCTTCCGGGCTGACTGAGCAGCAATCTTTAACCCAGGTTAGTCAGGTTGTAGATAACAGTGTTATGTCAAGCACTATTTTACGTGTCCGCGACGATATTCTGCGCGGCAACAGCATATCTGAAAGTATGCGAAAAAATAACACCGACCACATTTTCGATAACCTATTGCTTGCTTCTTTAAATGCCGGCGAAAAATCAAATTCTGTTTCCATTGCATTAAACCAGTGCGCAGAATATTATGAGCGCACTATTAATAATATGGTTGAAACAGTAAGCACTAAACTAACTTTTTTAGTAATGATACCTATTGGCATTGTTATCGTGGCTATGTTTGCGTTTACAATGCTGCCTATGTTCAGTTACATCACAAATGTAACCCAATAAGGATGTCCTAAAAATTAAATAATTAACCTCCACGCGAGGGAATGGCGCCAAGGCTGCCATTCATTAGCGATAATAACCATGCGAGGAGGTGACAACATGAACTCCACGCCAAAGAAAAAAAGCGTGGTTTTTTATTGCCGCAGGAAGGGTTTTACCTTGGCTGAACTGCTTGTAGTGCTGGCAGCTATAATCTGCCTTGGCACAGGAGCCGTTATTGTCGGCCGCAACTATCTGGAGAGCGGGCGTTATAACACGGCTAAAGCAGATGTTTCAGCTATTGCCATTGCTGTAAGCCAGTACAAATTCGAGATGGAAGAATACCCTGAAACACTTGAAGCAATGACCCAAAAGGTAGAGCAATATGGCCCATGGCTTCATGAAGACAGCCTGAAAGACCCATGGGACAGAGATTATCAGTATTCTTTTGATGAGAATACAAATTCCTTTGCTGTCTGGTCATATGGACCCGACGGAGCAAATGCCAGCGGCAGTAAACCAACAGAATTTACCGGTGATGACATCGGCGTCTTGGGACATTAACATCAAAATTTTTAAACGTTAGGAGATTATTAACATGAATTTATCTATTAAAACTATGCAGGAATATATGAAAAACAGAAGAAAAAAAGGGTTTTCTTTGCCGGAAATCCTGGTAGCATGCGCTATTATTGTATCTCTTTCCGTTGCAGCTTTCTTTGGTTATAACCAGGCACAGCAAACCCGTAAAATGGCGCAGATGAACAATGACATGGAAGCTCTTGCCAACGGCTGCCTGGCATATGAAGCACTGAATATGAACAGCCTGCCGCCTGATGCGCTGGCAGACCTTGCTACCGGCCTTACCGCAGATGAAAGCGTTGATAACTGTGAACATGATAATTTTGTAACCAGTACAAAAACTGAGGATGGCACTTTCCTTGACCCCTGGGGCGTAGAATATCAGTACGATTCTGCTGAACGTACTATCAGCTGCACTCCTAAAGATTCTTCCGGGCAAGATATGGAACCTGTTGTCCGTTATTTCTAATTATTTCTTTTTGTTGGGCGGTAAATCCGCCCAACATTAATATAAGGAGTAAAAAATGCTTAAAAGTCTACTCGAAAAAATACGTTTTACCCCCCCACGACACAAAGACGAAGCGGCAGTGCGATAATTATACTGATTGCTATTGCCGCAATCATAATGAGCATGATAGCCCTCTCTACGGCAAAAATAAGCCAGGCTTCTCTTGGCAGCCTTGGTTCATCTAAAATCGCTTTGCAAGCGCAGCAATATGCTGCTGCTAAAGCTGATTTTATAAAAGCAACAGATTATGATGAACTCGCAGAACAAGCAATAGAAGAAATTCCAAATTCAAATTTTTATGATGAAGTAATAATAGGCAACGAAACTTTATATCCCGGTAAAGATGATATTTACCAGCGTGTTTGTACCATCAATGTTTATTTGTATGGTGATGTTTTACCGCGCTACAGCTTAAAAGTAGTAAAAACATCCGTTGATTTGCGCTCCAGCGTACCACCCGGCAGCATCTTGCCCTGGCACGGCAACCTTGCTGATATGCCGGCAGGCTTTGCTTTGTGCGATGGCAGCAACGGAACACCGGATTTACGTGACAGATTTATTGTAGGCGCAGGCAATACTTATACCTTAAATAATATGGGTGGTACAAACGAAAATATATTAAAACCTGCTAATTTGCCAACAAATGCACTTTTTGCCAAAACCAAAACTTGGTTAACTACCGGTTCAGATTCAAACCAACCAGAATATAATTTTGGTGATAATACGAATTATGATGCACGTTGGTATACAAGAACTTCCGGTGGTGGTGGTTGGCATTATGAATATTTTAAAACTGCTGAACGAGTTTTTAAAGAGAACGGATGGTTGAGTGAACCAATAGAAAACCGTCCGCCTTATTACGCACTATATTACATTATGAAATTGGATGACTAATATTAGCTTATTGCTGCGAGGGAAAGGATTGTATTATGTACAAAAACGCCTTTACCCCCCCACAACACAAAGGCGAAAGGGCAGTGCCCTAATCGTTTTAATAACTGTTGCGGCAATCTTAACAAGCATGATTGCCTTGTCAACAGCTAAAATTAGCCAGGCATCTTTAGGAAGTCTTGGTTCATCTAAAATCGCTTTGCAAGCGCAGCAATATGCTGCTGCTAAAGCTGATTTTATAAAAGCAACAGATTATGATGAACTCGCAGAACAAGCAATAGAAGAAATTCCAAATTCAAATTTTTATGATGAAGTAATAATAGGCAACGAAACTTTATATCCCGGTAAAGATGATATTTACCAGCGTGTTTGTACCATCAATGTTTATTTGTATGGTGATGTTTTACCGCGCTACAGCTTAAAAGTAACCAAAACATCAGTTGACTTACGCCCCAGCGTACCGCCCGGAAGCATCTTACCTTGGCATGGCAACCTTGCAGAAATACCGGAAGGCTTTGCCCTTTGTGACGGCAGCAATGGGACACCAGATTTGCGCGACCGCTTTATTGTAGGCGCAGGTAACGAATATAACCTCAATGATACAGGTGGCGAAAAAGAGGTTTTGCTTGAAGCTGAGCAAACTGCAAGCCATTATCATTATTTTGGACAAAATCGTATTGGGCATAATAACGGTTATTTTCTAGCACTTAACGCAAGCGGAAACACAAACTATAACATTCTTCAAGGTTCTGGTTCTATAAATTGGAACGGTTCCGGACATAGTGCAAGTTTTAGCACTGGTAAAAAAACAGGAACGAATTTAATTACTTCTCTGGCAGTTGGCGTTGATGCAACGAAACCGCATGAAAACCGCCCGCCTTATTACGCACTATATTACATTATGAAATTGGATGATTAATATTTAGCCTTGCTGTGAGGGAAAGGATTGTACTATGCACAAAGATACCTTTACCCCCCCAATAGATGTGAAAAGACCTCGCCATAAAGGCTCGGCTTTTTTGATTGTTGTTGTTATTGCTGCAATCATTATGTCTATGATTGCACTTTCAACGGCAAAAATAAGCCAGGCTTCTTTAGGCAGTCTTGGCTCATCTAAAATTGCTTTACAGGCGCAGCAGTATGCGGCCGCAAAAGCTGATTTTATTAAAGCCACAGATTATGACGAACTCACAGCACAGGCTATTGAGGAGATTCCAAATTCAAATTTTTATGATGAAGTAATAATAGGCAACGAAACTTTATATCCCGGTAAAGATGATATTTACCAGCGTGTTTGTACCATCAATGTTTATTTGTATGGTGATGTTTTACCGCGCTACAGCTTAAAAGTAACCAAAACATCAGTTGACTTACGCCCCAGCGTACCGCCCGGAAGCATCTTACCTTGGCGTGGCACCCTTGCTAATATGCCCGAAGGCTTTGCTTTATGCGACGGCAGCAACGGAACACCTGATTTACGTGACCGCTTTATTGTAGGTGCTGGTAACGAATATAATCTGAATGATACAGGTGGCGAAAAAGAGGTTTTGCTTGAAGCAGAACAAACAGCAAGCCATTATCACCGTTTTGGTTATCATAATGGCAATAACACTGGTTACTTTTTAACCAGTACCAGTAGCTTCCAGCTCGCACCATTAGCATCATGGATGCGCGCCGGCAAATGGAATGGCTCTGGTGGTGGTGGTTATAATGGTTGGGATGGTGGCAGCGGCACAAATTTTGGTCGAGGACAAAACTTAGTAACAAGCCTTGCCATAGGCGTTGATGCAACAAAGCCTCACGAAAATCGTCCTCCGTATTATGCCCTTTATTATATTATGAAATTGGATGATTAATATTTAGCCTTGCTGTGAAGAAAGGATAAATTATGAAATTTCACAGCAAAAAACAAGGCAGCGCGTTAATTACAATAGTTGCCGTTATGTCAATTATTTTATCAATGATTGCATTATCAACGGCGAAAATCTCCCAGGCTTCTTTATCGAGCCTGGACAGTACCAAAATTGCATTACAAGCTCAGCAATATGCTGCAGCAGAAGCAACTTTGCTGGAGGCAGCAGCATATGATGAGTTGACTGGTCATACACGAAAAGAAATAGATAATACAGGATATGATTCTTCGGTTGAACTTTCTGAAGAAAGTAACTATGAAGATGATATAATGCAGCGTACCGCAACTATCAGCATTTATTACGGTAATGATAATTTACCGCGGTATACACTGAAAAAGTTACTATTATCTGCCAGAGCTGGCAGTTCACTTCCAATCGGTTCAATTATGCCTTGGGCATCTGCCCAAAATCCCGATGACGGCACCTGGCTTGAATGTAATGGACAAAGCTGCGCAGCATACCCTAAACTTGTGGCCGTACTTGGCAGAAGTACAGTTCCTGATTACCGTGGTGTATTTTTACGAGGTTACGGCAGCCATTACGGAACAGTAACACATCAGTCCGGAGCGCTGGGAGAGCTGCAAGGTGATGCAATCCGTAATATTGCAGGTAACGTTGCAACAAGCATGTCTTACGCTGACGGAAAACTTTTCATAATGGGTTCCGTTCTCCGTACTTTCAACCGTGACGGTGGGGGCCCGGTCAATGCAACAAGTTTTGATACATCCCGTGTTGTGCCTACGGCAAATGAAAATCGTCCTTTAAACATAGCAGTCCGCTATTTAATTAAGGCATCTTAATTGGGGGTCTAAATATGTTTAAAGGTAAACGGCATGGCACAGCACATATAATATTTTTACTTATTACCGCTGTAATTATTAGCATTACAGCAATAAGCACTGTCAGGCTAAGTAATAATTTTTCCAACACATTTAATACAAACGCTTTATATAATGCTGCTGAACAGTTAGCATTAGCAAGTGCAGATATTTTAAAAACCACTAATTATGATGATTTAACCGGGCATGCGCGTGAGGATATTCCTAATACTTCATTTTCATCAGAAATTAATATTTCTCCTGAAGAAGATTTGGAAAATGATGTAAAAAAGAAAGTTGCCAGTATAAATATTTATTCTGGCAATAATAATAGTCCATTATATTCTTTATCTGTTCCGCTGTATAAATTGCCGCCTGAAAGTTTAATACCGGTGGGAACTATAATAGCATGGTCATCAGCTAAAAATCCTGATGATAGCTCCTGGCTTGAATGCAATGGCCAAAGCTGCGCAGCATACCCTAAACTTGTAGCCGTGCTCGGCAGGAGTACCGTGCCGGATTACCGTGGTGTATTTTTACGCGGCTACGGCAGCCGCACCAGCAGCCATTATGGTACTGTTACGCATCAGTCCGGAGCGCTGGGAGAGCTGCAAGGTGATGCAATACGCAACATTACTGGCAACATGGCAACCAGCATGTCTTATGCTGATGGCAAGCTCTTTCAAATGAGTTATGTTATACGTACTTTTGACCGTGATGGTGGTGGTCCGGTTAATGCAACAAGTTTTGACGCTTCAAGAGTTGTTCCCACCGCAACTGAAAACAGGCCAATTAATATAGCAGTACGTTATTTTATAAAAGCATCCTAGGAGGATTTATGCTTATACGATTTTTAATTGCTATGCTGTTAATAATTATCATTTCCGGAACTACGTTCTATAACAATGATAATTTTAAAAATACTGTAACCGATAAACAAATTGAAGGCATGACAGTCATTTTAGACCGAGCATTGGTTGCATATTATACCAATCACGCAGGCGAATTGCCAACAAATTTAGATGATGATGTTTTGCTTATTATGGGTTTGGATAATAGTGTCGATTTGGAGTTTTTTACTTATAGTAAAACATCAGATAATACTTTTAGGCTCGTCGCTCAGCTTTCTAATAACACTTTAGAAAGCGCGCATTCCGGTGAGCCTCTAGTAATAATAGAGCCGGAAGAACCATGACAGAATTTTATTATTTTCTTATATCAATAATATTTTTAAAAATTAGTTACATAGATTTTAAAGAAAAATTCATCTATGACATTGATTTAATTCTTGCAGCAGCAATAATTACAATTTATAACCTTATAACAGCGCAAATAATTCCTATGGTATTAGGTGCAACGGTTGGTTTTTTAATAGGTTATGTTATTTATACAGCAGCAATGCTAATTTATCATGAAGAAGCTTTTGGATTTGGTGATGTTTTATTAATGGCAGTGGTTGGAATGTTTCTAAAATGGCCGTTCTTTATACATTACTTTTCTATATCTATTATTTTTACAGGCTTTTTCTGCATTCTATTTTTAATAATAAATCCGAAATTTAAAAATTCATCTGTACCATTAGCACCAATTTTAATTTTTTGGTTGCCGATATTTTACATAGCCGGCAAGCCAACAGTTTTTCAAATAATAGCCAAAATTTGTCCCTAATATACGGACAAAAAGTTTAACATTATTAGTTTTTTAAAATTTTGTGAAAATTTTTGCGTTATGAGGGGGTTTTAAAAAAGCACCTAATTAATTAATAGGATACAACTATAAACACGCTCATAACGCAAATTTGTAGATCAGAAAGGATTTTCTTTATGAAACGCTTATTTTTATGTGAAAATGGCGCGGCTGCTCAAAAAATTGCAGATTTTTTTGGTGAAAATAAAGCAACCGGAACATATTTTAGCAATGAACACGATATTTTCTATCCCTGTCCCGGTCATCTGCTCCGATTAGACAAGCCGGTTGAGATAAATACAAAGTATAAGATTTTTAATCGTGACTATCTGCCTATAATTCCGGATAGATGGCTGCATAGGCCTTTATCTAAACCCGAACTAAAAGAAGAATTAACAAAAATCCATGAACTCTTAAAGGAAGCTGATGAAATTGTTATTGCCGGCTCTCCTTCAGATGATTTTCACGGCCGCTGTAATAATATTATTAATTACTATAACATTGCAAAACCACTCCGAACAATATATTTAACCGGTTATGATGTTTACTCCCTCAACGCCTTAAATGCTGAACCGCAACTACCTTTTCGTGCTGAGGCTTATTTAGCAAAAGAAAGATTAGATTGGCTTTTTGGTGTTAATGCAAGTTGCAGCCTTTCCCTATCTGCCGGTAAGCCAATAAGTATAAGCCGCTTGAAAATGCCTATTTTAAACATGGTATATAAACGGAATGCTGAAATTAAAAATCACAATGCAGTTACAGAATATACTTTAACCGTATATTTTTGGCAACATAAGGGACTGCCTATACCAGCTCTTTGGATAACTGATAAACCGGTAACTGATATAACAGTTGTACGCAACATCAAAAATAAAGTCTCCGATGCAAAAGCTAAAGTAGAATCTATTAATGATATAACCATTGAAAACCCTGCACCACAGCCATTTACAATGGCTGAACTCATGATGTATGCAGCACATAAACTAAAGATACCGCTGCAACGAATCGAAAAAACAATTTGGGATTTATATTACAACGGCTATATCAGTATTTATTCAAATCCAACTATTTTAAAAACAAAATATTTAAAAAATATTTTAGAAAACTTAATGGTAGCCGGAGACGATAATATTCTCCGGCTTGCAAAAAAAGCATTACTTTCATGGGCAGCCGATAGCGATAAAAATATCAGCGGCATTATTCCTACACTGCAACGTGTTGATTTTGTTGAATTAAAGCAAGACCAAGCTATAATTTTAAAAATGTTAAGCCGTCGCTTTCTGCTGGGATTTTACACATCTAATAAATATATAGAACGCACAATTAATATAAGCTGTGCCGGAGAGCTATTTGAGTATAAACAAATACAAACTATACAACAGGGCTGGAAGCTAAATAATATTGGAAATGATACTATTTTTAAAGAAGTATTACCGGAAGAAGAATTATTGCCAAAAGGCCCACTTTCCATTCAAGAAAAAGTAAAAGCAGCTCCAAGGGCTTATACTTTAGCAACATTATATTCTGCACTATGCAATGCTTATCTATTTGCAGAAAATCGAAAACTTCATTATTATAATTTCGGTATCGGTACTGATTATAATAGGCTTACAATCATAAACGATTTAATTCACGATGGCTATTTAAAATTTAAGAATAATACTCTATCTTTAGCTGATTCTTTAAATGATATATGGCCATACCTTCCTGAAGAACTATTAAATACTGACTATACCGTATACTGTGAATATACATTGGAGCAAGTACGCAAGGGAGAGATTACAGCTAATGAATATATTAAACAAAGAGTGCCTTATATAAAAAAACTAGCAACCCAACAATTAAAACCAGGGTATCAGATTCAGCATAAATTATGCCCTGTATGTTCGAAAGGTTATCTTGTTTTAAAATCATCAAAACAAGATAAATTTTGGGGTTGCACAAATTTTCCAGAATGCAAGGCATCTTTTGCTAATGTCAATTCAGAACCATTTATTATGGCTTGTCCTGAATGCAAAACCGGCTACTTAAAAAAACGTAGTAAAATTAATGAAGTTTTTTGGTGTTGCAGTAACTATCCTGCATGCACTTATATGGCAAGTAAATTGCCTAATAAAAAGGAGGAGTAATTATGAACAAAATTATTTTAATGGGGCGTTTAACACGTGATCCAGAAGTACGGTACACCACTACTGGCAGAGCCGTTTGTCAATTTGCACTTGCGGTAAACAGGCCTTTTGCAAATCAGGATGGACAACGTGAAGCCGATTTTATCAATATTATTATCTGGGGTAAATCAGCAGAAATTGCCGGTAATAGTTTATCTAAAGGACAGCGTGTACTTATTGAAGGACGCTTACAAATTCGCAGTTATGATGGAAAAGACAATAAAAAACATTATGTTACTGAGGTTATTACAAATAGTTTTGAATTTATCGAAGCAAAGAATTATCAATCTGGTACTGGTAATAAAGAAGCTTCATCTGTAATGGATAGTTTCAGCTCTGATGAATCATTTGATGAAGAAATCCCATTTTAATTATTAAAAAGGCGTTCATATGGATAATTTAACTTATAACAAAAAAATTTTAAATGATATTTTGAACTTTGACTATTTGCCTGAAAAAATTAATACTATATTACGGTCGGGTAAGTTAATACATTATTATGTATTTAGCCGTACTGTTAATACAATACCCAAGACCGAAATATGCCTTTTAGACACTTCAGGATTTAAAAAAATTTATACTATTAATGATTGTGGCAACGCAATACAAATAAAAGAAATATCAGTTAATGCTTTTCAAAACAAATCGGAGCGTAATAATGAAATATACCGTTTATATCATAAAGAAGGATTGAGCCAGATATTTTTGGGCAATTTGTTTAATATCAGTCAACCAACTATTTCATTAATTGTAAATAACAAAAGTCCTCAAAAGCATAATGACTAAAAGTATAAAAATCTTTCTTATAGTTGCTTTCGCAATATCAATTTGTTTTATTATTACCTTCGTTTTAAACTTAACAGGTTATGTATCATATCAACTCTTTGATAAAATAACTAAATATTATATATATTTAGGATTGTTGATACTTACAATTACCTTTATTGTAGAAAAGCAAAAATAAAGACAGGTTTTACCTGTCTTTATTTCATACTATGGCTTTACTATACTATTCATTTTTGATAAAATAATTTAAACATTTAAAAAGGGGTGATACAGCATGAATTATATACTGCTTAACAAAAATCGTCCACTTGCAAATATAGAACTTTCTGATAGCGGATATATCGTTGGCATTAATAAAATAATTGATGCTGAAGCTTTCCCTGTTGGTGTAATTACTGATAATAACATTAATAATACTGTCGGCAGTCTAAACGCCTGGTGGCATAGCCGTGCCATACCGGCCAGCCGTGATGGATTAAAATTTGTATTACAAACATACGGTATTGAAACTACTACTAAACTTGCAGCCCGCAGCCTGGGATTAAGCCTCTCTGACCAATATTGGATTAAACCTTCAGAAAGCAGCATAGAGTGGCAGGACGTAAATTTTTTTACAAATGAATTTTCAAGCGATTTGGGCGACGCCTTTTTTTCCAGAGGCTCTTCAAAGCCGCATCTTAATCCTATGACACCGGATGCCAGCAGCAACGGTTGGCTAAAGAAAAAATGGGTTATTATTGATGGTGAAAGATACCTTGCAAAAGCAGGCTCCGCGCCGTTGCTGCAACAACCTTACAATGAAGTTGCCGCTTCTAAAATTATGGACGTGCTCGGCATAAACCATATTGAATATACACTTATCAAAGAAGAAGGGCGTCCGCTTTCTTTATGTAAAAATTTTGTAACAACGGAAACTGAATTTGTACCGGCAAGTTTGATTAGAAATGTCTTACCAAAAAGCAATAACGATAACGAATATACGCATTTTCTAAAATGTGCAGAAAAGTTAGAAATACCTAATGTCAAAGAACATTTAGATGCTCTTATGACGGTAGATTTTCTTATCGAAAATACCGACCGCCATTTTGGAAATTTTGGTTTTATACGCAATGTAGAAACTTTAAAATTCATTGGCCCTGCACCTGTATTTGATAATGGCACCAGCCTTTGGTGTGAAGCCCTGACCACAGAAATTGGCACCTGGCAAAAAGCAATGCCATTTAAAGAAACCCACAAGGAACAGTACAAACTTATCAGCAGCTACAATATTAATTATGAGGCTATTGATAAGTGCGCCAAAATTGTAAATGCTGCATTAAGTACAAGCCCATACCTTGATAAAAACCGTATAGAAAGAGTTACAGAAAAAGTTGAAAACAGGTCACGCCTTTTAAGTAATTTTATTAATTCGGAATTAAAAAACAGCCTAAAATATACAGCTGCATATAATTTTTTTCGTATAAATAATGAAGCGGCTATATCCGGCAAACAAGCAACAGATTTTGATGTATACAGGGCAATGCTTAAATTCGGGCTTTCCGAAGAACGGTGTAATAAGATAATAGAAAAAAGCCCTGCATTAAAGGGTTCTTTTGCGCGCCGCATGAAATTTAATAATGATTTGAAAAAATCACCCGATATTAAAAATCTTTTAAAAAATAACTCACTTGAATTATAATGGAAGGAATTTATTTTATGCCAAAATTGCAAACTGAAAATACTGTTCAGAGCTTTGAAGATGTTTTGGAAAATCGAGGGCAAACCCGTTTGTTTAAGATTGTTACTCTTGGGCATGAATTGGATAACCATGAAGCCGAATTTCTTATTACGGCCACCGAAAAATTACTTGCCAAAAATAAAAACG